>JBBJMF010000003.1:0-87740 GCA_037719575.1 Nocardioidaceae bacterium | reverse complement strand
CGCCCCGCCCGTCGCGCCACCGCGGCTCTCTATCGACAACTTGGTATGGTGCCCACGTCGAACCGCTTGGAGAGTACAGCAGCGCGCAAGGGACAGGGCCAGGAGACGATGCAGGCGTCAGAGGTCCCGCGTGCAATGGCTGCGGCCATGTCGACCGCCTCATCACTTGACCTGACAGTCGACGACGCGATCGTTCTTCATGACTCGAACAAGCTCACTCTGCGTCTGCTGCCTTGTGACGTCCTGGCCCGGGTGGCACCCGTAGCGCATCAGGTCGCACAGTTCGAAATCGAGCTTGCTCAACGGCTCGCCGAATCCGGGAGCCCAGTGGCTGCTCTCGAGCCTCGAGTGGAGCCACGCGTCTACGAGCGTGATGGCTTCGTGGTCACGCTGTGGACCTACTACGAACCTGCGACGCTTCGAGAGGTCTCACCAGCCGACTACGCCAATGCGCTCGAGCGGCTGCATGCCGGCATGCGCAAGGTCGATGTCCCTACGCCGCACTTCACGGATCGAGTCGAGCAGGCCCAACAACTCGTGGCAAGCCGCGACCACACTCCGGCGCTCGCCGACGCGGACCGGGAGCTCCTCGGCAACACGTTACGAAGCCTGAGACGAGTGATCGGCGAGCGCGGCGGCGCCGAGCAGCTACTGCACGGCGAGCCGCACCCAGGCAACGTGCTCACCACGAAGAACGGGCTGCTGTTCATAGACCTCGAGACGTGCTGCCGTGGGCCTGTCGAATTCGACCTCGCCCATGCGCCCGAAGAAGTCAGCGAGCACTATCCGGGTGTCAATCAAGACTTGCTACGCGAGTGCCGGATCCTCGTGCTGGCGATGATCACAACGTGGCGCTGGGATCGAGGCGACCAACTCCCAAACGGGCGCCAGCTGGGCACAGAGTGGCTCAGCCAGATCCGAGCAGCGCTCGATCGCAACGGCCTGGATACCCATGGCTGATCGCGGGCCTCGAGGTCGTGGCCGGCTGGCTGTTGATGCCGCGATCTACCGTCATCCCGGTCTTGGCCGGTCGTTGGCGAGATCCAGTCGCACATGGTCGACGGCTCGATTACCGATTCGGACTCCGTCGAGACAACGCGAACGTTGCCGGTCGCGGCACGTGCCGGCTGCAGCAAACCTTGGCCTTGTAGGTCCACCAGTTCATTGCCTGACGCGGCACTAGTTCGCCCCATCGATCGAGGGCGACTGCCTCAGCCGGAGAAAGGCGCGTACGACGTACCGGTCACCTGCTGGACGGCGAAGAGGCCGGTCGCCAGCGCCAGCAACAGCACGACCAGGATCGCAAAGGCGAGACCTGAACGCGGCAGGTTTTCCGTCACGATTCGTCCCCCGCGGCGCACGTCGCGCGTGAGCGGGCCGTCCCACGCGGCGAGCGCGGCGATCACCCCCGCGCTCACCAGCGCGGGGGTTTCGACGCTCTCGGGGCCGAACCGGGCGAGCGCGACGAAGCTGGCCGCGGCCACCGCCACGCACAGGGCACTGATGCCACTGGACAGCGACGTTCGTAAGGCGAACCAGGGAATGAGAATCGCACACAACGTCTCGTCCCGGCGTCGGTGCCCGTGGGCAACCCGACGGGCCCGCAGAGTCGCGGACCCGAGGGCGAGCGTGCGGAGGACCCAACCGCTGCAGACCACCCACATCCCGGTGACCAGAGGAGCCACCGTCGTACCCGCGACGATGAGCAGCAGCATCGACAGCCAGAACGCGACCCGTGGCCACCGTCTCGACCCCTCGTCGGGGGGCTCGGCCGTCAACGGCGCCATCGCCGCCGTCGAGCCATGGGGGACTAACCACTCCTGAGCGCTGGGCTGCAGTTCGGGGGGCCGGACCGCAACGGGTGCCGGCATGGCGGCGAGCCGGACGTCGAGCCACTCGACAAGCTGTCGAGCCGTTGGCCGGTTGCTCGGCTCGGGGCGGAGCGCAGCGGCCAGGACGTCGGCGAGACCCGGAGGCACGCCAGCAAGGTTGGACTCTCCCCGGCGGGCGCGGTCCATGATCGCGATCGCGGGACCGGTGCCGTAGGGCCCCCGACCAGTGGCGGCGAACGTCACGGTGGCCGCCCAGGCATGCACGTCGGCGGCGGGCGTCGGGCCGTCGCCGTACAGGATCTCCGGCGCAAGATAGCCGGGCGTGCCGAGCAACCAGCCGGTCTGCGTCAACGTCATGTCGTCGGAGAGCTGGGCGAGGCCGAAGTCGATGAGGACCGGCTCGCCGTCCTCGATGAGCACGTTGGACGGCTTGACGTCGCGGTGCAGCACGTCGGCCCGGTGGACGACGACGAGGGCCTGCGCGAGCCCGTGGGCGAAGCGGGTCAGGGCGAGAGCACCGAGAGTGCCGCGCTGGTCCACGACCTCGCGTAGGGACGGCCCGGGCACGTAGCGGGTGACGACGTACGGCGTCTCCCCCCACGGGTCGGCGTCGTACACCTCCGCGATGCGCGGCGATCGCACTCGGCGAAGAGAGGTGACCTCTCGGGCCAGGCGGGCGCGGCCATGGGCGTCGCCGACAACCGAGGGACGCAGGATCTTGATGGCGACCCGCCTGTCGTCCGGAGCCTGGGCGAGATACACGACCCCCATGCCGCCCTCGCCGATCTGGCCGATCAGCCGGTAGGGGCCGACGGTGTGCGTCGACGGCGCCGCAGGCGTGGCCATCAGACGCCTAGCTGACCTGGTGCATCCAGCCGTGCGAGTCCTCGACCCGGCCGTACTGGATGTCGAGCAGCCGGGCGCGCAGGCCGAGTGTCACCTCGCCTGCGGGCAGCGGAGAGTGCGCTTCGCCGTCCCTCCACCTGAGGGCGGCCACCGGCGTCACAACCGCGGCCGTGCCACACGCGAACACCTCGCTGATCTCGCCGCTCCGGACTCCTTCACGCCACTCCTGGACTCCGATCGGGCGTTCGTCGACCTTGTGCCCCATGTGGTCCGCGAGCTCGAGGATCGACGCGCGGGTGACGCCCGCGAGGATCGAGTCGTTCAGCTCAGGGGTGACGATCGAGCCGTCGGCATAGACCAGGAAGAGGTTCATCCCGCCGAGCTCCTCAATCATCTCGTGGCGGGCAGCATCGAGGAACACCACCTGGTCGCACTGGTGGGCTGAGGCTTCCTGCTGCGCGAAAAGGCTGGCCGCGTAGTTGCCGCCGCACTTCGCCGCGCCGGTGCCGCCAGGCGCCGCGCGGGTCAGATCCTCGCTGAGCCAGATCGTCACCGGCTTGACCCCCCCGCCGAAGTAGGCGCCAGCGGGGGACGCGATGACGGCGAATGTCACCTCATTCGCCGCGCGTACGCCGAGGAAGACCTCGGAGGCGAACATGAAGGGTCTCAGGTAGAGCGATTTCTCAGCACCACCGGGAACCCAGTCCAGGTCTGCCCTCACCAACGCCTCGACCGCGGCGATGAAGTCGCTCTCCGGGAGTGGCGGCAGCGCGAGCCGCGTTGCCGACCGCACGAACCGCGCGGCGTTCAAGTCCGGACGGAAGAGCCAGACCGAGCCGTCGGCGTGGCGGTAGGCCTTCATTCCCTCGAAGATCTCCTGCGCGTAGTGCAGGACCGAGGTGGCCGGGTCGATGCTGAACGGCCCGTAGGGCTTGATCTTCGACGCGTGCCAGCGGGCGTCGGGCGTCCAGGACGCGACGAACATGTGGTCGGTGAAGTAGACCCCGAACCCGGGCTCCTCGAGGATCTTCTCCCGCCGGGCGGCGGCGACCGGCGCAGCACTTCGTTCGACCGTGATGGGTGACGACCACGTCATGCGAGAACGGTAGCCGACGAGGCGGCGCAGACCCAGATCGAGTCAGCCGCACGACGCGCCGTGCGGCATGATCGGGGCATGTTCGATGGCTTCGACGAGGGCCGGGTCGACGTCGACGCCGGGGTCCACCTTCGGGTGCGTCACGGTGGCGACGGCCCGCCGGTCCTGCTGCTGCACGGCCATCCCCGCACCCCACACCACCTGGCACCGGGTGGCGCCCCTGCTGGTCACGGCGGGCCACTCGGTGGTGTGCCCCGACCTCCGCGGGTACGGGAGGTCGTCGAAGCCGCCCACCACCGACGACCACAGCCCGTACTCGAAACGGGTGATGGCTGCCGACATGCTCACGCTGATGCGGTCGCTGGGTCACGATCAGTTCTCGGTCGTCGGCCACGACCGGGGAAGCTGCGTCGCTCTCCGGCTGGCGCTGGACACGCCGGAGGCGGTCACCCATCTTGCAGTTCTTGACAGCGTCCCGATCGCCGAAGCGCTGTCGCGGGCCGATGCCACGTTCGCGACCGCCTGGTGGCACTGGTTCTTCTTCGCCCAGCCCGCCAAGCCGGAGCAAACGATTCTCGCGGACCCGGACGCCTGGTACGGCGGGGACCCGGAGCGGATGGGCGCGGAGAACTACGCCGACTACCACCGGGCGATCCACGACCCCGCCACCGTGCACGCGATGCTCGAGGACTATCGCGCGGGCCTCGGGGTCGACCGCGCCGCTGACGACGCCGACCGGGACGCTGGAACACGAGTCGGCTGCCCGACGCTGGTGCTGTGGTCGACCCAAGACGACCTGGAGGACCTGTACGGCGACGTTCTCGCCGTCTGGCGACCCTGGGCGGACGAGCTGAGCGGAGGCGGCGTCGAGAGCGGACACCACATGGCCGAGGACGCCGCTGACGACCTGGCGAGCCGGCTTGTCGCGTTCTTGGCTCGCGCTCCGTGAGTCTTACGAGCCGAGACGGCCCGGCGGGCCGTTGTGCGAGACTCGTGCCGTGAGCGCGCCGGCGGAGCTGCCCGACGTCGTACGACGCGCGCTAGACCTGTCACGCCGACGGGGTTTCGTGACGTCCAGCCGCCTGGAGACGGGGCGCCTGCTCGCAGCGCTGGCCGCCAGCCGCACCGGCCGCCTCGGGGAGTGCGGGACGGGGTGTGGGGTCGGTGCTGCGTGGCTGTCGAGCGCCGCACGGGAGGGGAGCAGCGTCGTCACCGCGGAGCTCGACCCCGACCTGGCGGATGCCGTGGCCGACCTGTTCAACGAGGACCCGAAGGTGGAGGTCATCACGGGGGACTGGGCGTCGCTGCGTCACAGCGGGCCGTTCTCCCTGCTGTTCCTCGACGTGGCCGAGGCGAAGCGGTCCGGGGCCGACGAGGTCGCTGACCTGCTGGAGCCCGGAGGAGTCGTCGTGCTCGACGACTTCACTCCGTCGGCATGCTGGCCGCCGATCTACGACGGCCGGGTCGACACCGTCCGAGAGGGCTGGTTGACGGACGCACGGTTCACCACGGTCGAGGTGATGGTCACCGACGACGCGGCGGTCCTCATCGCGGCCAAACGCTGAGGGCACGTCGTGCGACGGCGTCGCTAGAGGTCGATGCTGCGCGCCAGCTTCGCGTCCAGGTGCCCGGCAATCTCGTCGAGCACGTGCCCGGGCAGGGCCGAGTCGAGGCGGAGCGCGACGAGCGCCAGGCCCCCGCGGGTCTCGCGGGACACCTGCATGCCCGCGATGTTGATGTCGGCCGCACCGAGGATGCTGCCGACCGCCCCGACCATGCCCGGCCGGTCGTCATAGGTCACGAATACCAGGTGACCGGTGGGCTCCAGGTCGACCTCGTAGCCGTTGACCTCGACGAGCCGCTCACGCTGGTGGATCCCGACCAGCGTGCCCGAGACCGAGATCGTCGTACCGTCCGAGAGGGTGCCGCGAAGCGTGACGAGGTTGCGGTGGTCGCTGCTCACCGGGTCGGTGACCAGCCGGACGGCCAGTCCCCGCTCCTCGGCCAGGACCGGGGCATTGACGTATGACACGGTCTCGTCGACACCGTCGACGAACACGCCTTTGAGGGCCGCGAGCTCCAGGACCAGGACATCGTGCTGGGTGATCTCGCCGCACACCTCGACGTCGAGCTGCTGGGCGATCTCGCCGGCGAGGGCGCTGAAGATGCGGCCGAGGCTCTCGGTGAGCGGGATGCCCGGCCGCACGTCTTCCGCGATCACGCCGCCCTGCACGTTCACGGCGTCCGGGACCAGCTCACCGCTCAAGGCCAGCCGCACGGAGTTCGCCACCGAGATCCCCGCCTTCTCCTGCGCCTCTTCGGTCGAGGCGCCCAGGTGCGGGGTCGCCACCACATTGTCGAGCTCGAAAAGCGGGGAGTCGGTGCACGGCTCGACGGCGAAGACGTCGAGCCCGGCCGCCGCGATCCGGCCCTCCTTGAGGGCGTGGTACAGGGCGCCTTCGTCGACGATGCCACCGCGGGCGGCGTTGACGATGACGGTCGTCGCCTTGCAGCGGCCCAGTTGCTCGGCGCCGATCAGCCCTGTCGTCTCGGGGGTCTTGGGCAGGTGGACGGAGATGAAGTCGGCCTCGGCCATCAGCTCGTCGAGCGGTACCAACCTGACCCCGAGCTGGGCGGCCCGGCCGGGCTGCACGAAGGGGTCGTAGGCGATCACATGCATCCCGAAAGCGCTGAGCCGCTGGGCGACGAGCACCCCGATCTTGCCGAAGCCCACGATGCCGAGTGTCTTCTCGAACAGCTCGATACCGGCGAACCTGCTGCGCTTCCACTCACCACTGCGAAGCGACGCGCTCGCCGGCGCGATGTTGCGGGCCGCGGCGAGGAGCAGACCGACCGCGAGCTCGGCGGCGCTCACGATGTTCGAGGTAGGAGCGTTGACCACCATGACGCCGGCCTGGGTCGCCCTGCCGACGTCGATGTTGTCGAGACCGACGCCTGCCCGGGCGACGACCTTCAACGCCTTGGCGGCCTCCAGCACCTCCGCGTCGACAGTCGTGGCGCTGCGCACCAGGACCGCGTCGACGTCGGTGATCGCCGCCAGCAGCTCGTCGGGGTCGGTCCCGTTGCAGTGCCTGATCTCGAAGTCCGGACCCAGCGCCTCGACCGTGGCGGGGCTCAGCTCCTCGGCGATGAGCACGACGGGCTTGGTCACGACGAGTCCTTCCGGTCCCAGCTCATCAGGGAGCGGACCAGAGCAGCCGCGGCGGCCATCGGGTCCTCGTCGGACGCGGTGCCGTCGGGCGCCCGGGCCGCGGTCAGCTCGGTGTCCAGGCCACCGCTGACCAGCTCGTCGGCGAACATCTTGAGGCCGTACACGCACCGCAGGTAGGCGACCTCGGGCTGGCAGCCCGACCCCACCAGTGAGTCGAACGCGGTCCGCACGAGCGGCAGCACGCTGCCCCGCAGGAGGGTCTTCTCCCCGACCGCCCGCGCTCGGCTGTACTCCTCGTCCGTGGTCCGGATGACGCCGGCGCGGGTCGCGCCGATCGCCCGCGCATAGGCAAGCGCGATGTCCCAGGCACTACCCGACCCGTCGACCACCACGGAGGCGAAGAGCGCAACGCCCCTGCCTTGCGTGTACTCGTCGCGCACCACGGGCCCGGAGGCCCACGGCGCAAGTCGTACGACGTCCACGCCGGCCGGCAGGTCGCCCGCGAGCACGGCCGCCTCCTCGAGCACGACGACATCGCCCGCCACCAGGTTGGGCAGCACCGCTTCCGCGACCGAGGCGTCCTGCGACGAGGCGACGGGTATGACGACCAGGTCGGCCTCCTCGCAGGCCTCGAACGTGGTCACGACCCGCAGGCCGTCGGCCGCCGCCACGTCCCAGAGGGGGGAGTCCGCCGCGAGCCCGACACGGACGTCGACCCCGGAGTCCCGCAGGCACAGCGCCTGGGCGGCCGCCTGGTCGTCGTACCCGAGGACGGCGACGTTGCGGTCCTGTACGAGCGTCAGGTCGGCGTCGTCGTCGACGAAGAGCTGGGCCACGAGACGATAGTCGCAGACCGACGTCAGGTCAGCCGGCCCGCCTTGACGCACAGCACGTCCGGCAGGTGGTTCGCCACCAGGTCGAAGCGATCCCCCGCGTCGTTGCTCGCCCACACGCAACCGTCCCGGGAGCCGAGGTAGAGGCCGGTCGGTGAGCTGTCGTCGGCGCACATCGCGTCGCGCATGACCGCGGCGAAGAACCCGTCCTGCGGCAGCCCTTCGGACAAGGCGGTCCAAGAGGCACCGGCATCGCGGGAGCGCCAGACGCGCGGCTTCGCGTCCGGCGGGATCCGCTCGCCGTCGGCGACCAGCGGGAACACGTAGACGGTGTCGGCGTCGTTCGGGTCGACGACGATCGGGAAGCCGAAGTCGCTGGGGAGACCGTCGGCGATCGACTCCCAGTGCGACCCGCCGTCGTCCGTCCGGTAGACACCGTGATGGTTCTGCAGGTACATCCGCTCGGGGCGATCGGGGTGGCTGGCGACCTTGTGCACGCACTGCCCGAACTCCGGCCACGGGTCGGGCAGGAAGTAGGCCTTGACACCGACGTTGGCCGGCCGCCACGACTCGCCGCCGTCCGCGGTCTGGTAGACGCCGCCGGTCGACATCGCGACGGTCATCGCCTCGGTGTTGGTGGGATCGGGCAGGATCGTGTGGATGGCCTGGCCGCCGAAGCCGGCCCCCCACTCCTCCCGGTGCGGGTGGTCCCACAGGGGCCGCACCAGGTTGAATGTCTCACCACGGTCGGCGCTGCGGAACAACGCCGAGGGCTGGGTGCCGGCGTAGACGACGTCGGGCTCCTCGGCCGGCAGCGCAAGCTGCCAGACGCGCTCGAGGGCGGCACCGGTGTCCTCGGGGAAGCGGATCGCCCCGTTCGGCGTCTCGTCCCACGTCTCGCCGAGGTCGTCGGACCTGAAGACCTGCGGGCCGAAGTGCGAGCTCATCGTCCCGGCCAAGAGACGCGTCGAGTCACCGCGGGTGTCGATGGCGACCGACACGACCTCGTTCATCAGGAAGTGCGGCCCGTCGAGCTGCCAGGACTCCCGGTCGTCGGACCGGGCCAGCCACAGGCCCTTGCGGGTGCCGACCATCAGCAGCGTGCTTGTCATCACTCCTCGCCTTCCCGTTGGTTCAGACCGATCGAGTTGCCCTCGGAGTCCACAATCTGCGCCCCAGCTGCCTCCTCGGCAGGACGGGTTCGTCGCAATGGCTGGTCGATGTTGTTGGGGGGTTATTCCTAGCAGGAATAGTACGCTGGCTTCATCATGAGTCAAGGCCTGCCGACGACGTCGTACGCACTACTCGGTCTGCTGTCGTTCGGTGACGACCTCACCGGCTACGAGCTCAAGCAGCGAGCCGACTCGACCCTGCGGTTCTACTGGGTCTCACCGGCGATGAGTCAGGTCTACACGGAGCTGGCCAGGCTCACCGACCGTGGCCTGGTGCGGGCTCGCCAGCTCGATCCGGGTGGACCCACCCGCTACCAGATCACCGGCAGTGGGCGCCGTGACCTTCAGCAGTGGCTCATCGAGGAGCCGCCGGACTTCCCCGCCCTCAAGCACCCGGTGGCACTGCGGCTGCTGCTCGGGCACCTCATCGAACCCGCTGAGGTCGAAGCGATGCTCGTGGGCTACCTCGCGGCTCTCGCGGCGCGGCAACAGGACCTGCAGGCGGTGCGCGACGGCCTCGAGGACCGATGGGCGTCGGACGATCCGTTCCGCTTCCCGCGGCTGGTCGCGGACTGGGGCCTCGACTACTACCAGGCCGAACGTGACGTCGTCGGCCGCCTCCTCACCCGCCTCCGCACCCAGACCTACTGAACATCCCGCCCCTGTGCCTCGGAGACGACGTTGAGCAACGGACGGCCGGTGGCGAGCCGTAGCAGCTGGTCGGAAACCAACCGATAGACGCGCGGCCACATCGCCTGCGAGGCGCCGCCCCGGTGGGGAAAGACGATCACGCCGGGAGCGGTCCACAACGCGTGGCTCGGCGGCAGCGGCTCCGGGTCGGTCACGTCCAGCGCGGCGCGGAGGCGGCCCGCCTGCAGCTCGGCGAGCAGGTCGGCCGTCACCACGATGGACCCGCGCGCGACGTTGACCAGCAGCGCGCCGTCCGGCATCGTGGTGAGGAACTTCCTGTCCACCATCCCTCGGGTCTCGTCGGTGAGCGGCACGACGAGGACCACGATGTCGGACCGGGCCAGCAGCACCGGCAGCTCGGACACCGCCCGGACCTCGTCACGGGCGGTCCGGCCCACGAGCGTGACCGTGCACTCGAAGCCCTTCAGCCGGCGCTCGATGGCTCTGGCGATGCTGCCGGCGCCGACGACGAGCACTCGCTTGTCGGCAAGCGACGAGGTCATGTGCTGCGGCTGCCACTCCTGCCGTTGCTGGCTCCGAAAGACCCCCGCGAAGTCGCGCTGGGCGGCGATCATCAGACCCACGGCAAGTTCCGACGCCGACGCATCGTGCACTCCGGTGGCGTTGCACAGCATGACGCCCTTCGGGATCGGCAGGAAGTGGTCGATCCCCGCCGTCAGGGTCTGCACAACAGCCAGGTTCGGCATCCGCTCGATGACCTCGATCGGTCGTCTGTCGAACCGGTACGCCGGCACGTAGACCTCCGACTCGGCGGCCTCCTTCGGCCAGTGCCTGGTGGCGTCCGCCACGACGTACTCGTAGACGTCGGGCACCCCGACCAGCTCATCAGGCGAGAACGGCAGGCAGACCCTCACTTGGGCACCCTAGCCAGCCGGAGCCACGCCGGCACCAGGCGTCCGCGCTAGCCTTGGCCGATGCGTTGGCGGCGGATCGTACCCGACGCGATCGCCGCCAACAGGGACACCCTCTGGGTCGCCGACGCCTCACGGCCCTGCCTGGTGCAGCTGCACCACGGCGAGCTCGTCGACGTCCACTGGTGGTCTGCACCTGACGTGCTCGGCTCCGCCGCCACTCGGCTGCACGCCGACGAGAACGGCGTGTGGGTGGTCGCGCAGGACGGCGTCTTCCACTGCGACGGCCACGGTGCCACCAGCCTGGTGTTTGGCGAGCCGGTAGGGGCGACGGCTCACGCCCACTCCATGCTCGCCGCCGCTCTGCCGTCCACGTGGCCGACCCGAACCGGGCCCGACCGGGTGCGGCTGCTCTCGCTCCGGGGAGCAAGAGGCGAGGCCCAGGTCCCGGGTGCCGTCCACGAGCTCGCGACCACAGGTGACGGTTTTCTGGCGTACGTCGTGGACCACGGGCCGTCGGGGATGACGCCGCTGTTGGACCGCGGGTCGCGCCTGGCCTCTATAGACCTCGTCGGAGAGATCAGGCTGGGCCCGCCTCTCGGTCAGCCACACCTCCCGGAATCGGGGCTCGTGGGCGGCACTAACCCGGCCGTCGTCGTCGCGGACCGATGGCCTCCTCGCCTCACCAGTGTGCTCGCCGACCTCTCGACCGCGCCTGCAGGGCTCCCGTTCGCGCCGCTGGACCTGTGGGCGGCAGACTCGTGGGACCGCGCGGTCGTCTGGTCCCACCTGCCTGACGGCTCCGGGGAGTACGGGTGGTGGCCGCTGGCCGAGCCGGCCGAGGCCCCGCTCGACCGTTCGTATCTCCTCACCGTGGTGGACATGGCCCGGGGCCAGCCGGTCGGGAACCTCGTCATCGCGGGTTACCCGTCGCAGGTGGCGATGGCAGGCCCTGGGCTGGTCTGGGTCAGCATGCAACGGACGGACGCTGACGGGCGCCACGTCGTCCTGGCGTGGGACCTGGCCCCTTCCGAGAAGGTCGCCGAGCTGGACCTGGCAGCGATGACCGGGTCGCGCGCACTGATGCCGGTCACACCGCCGGTCCCCGAGCGTGAGCTCCCCCACCTGATCGAGAGCCAACGGCGGTCCATAGCGGAGCTTGTCGCCGCCGAGGGGACCTCGTTCGAGATCGTCGACGTCGTGACTCAGGGAGCGTGGCCGCAGTGCCATGTCGTCGTCCGCTTCCGGGTGCCGGGGCTCGGTCTCCGCGAGGGCGCGTTCGCCTGGCCGCTCTTCGACCGTGACGGCCAGCCGGTGGACTACGACTGGACGGACTACTTCGTGTTTGGGATCGATGAGGAGCTGGAGAGCGACGCCTTCAAAGAGGCCATGCTCCGCACTCCCGACGAGCAGCCCGTGTGGCTGAGGCGCCCCACCGGCATCGAGGGGCTCCTTCCGGAGTCCTGAGCCCTGGTTAGGAGCCGAGCTTGGTGAGGATCAGCTCGCGGACCCGTCCGCGTCGGCCTGGCCGCGCATGTCCTTCATGACCGCGCCGATCAGCGCACCCGCGGCCGCCACCTTGCCGTCGCGGATCTTGTCGGCGACGTCGGGGTTGGCGGCGATGGCCTCGTCCACGGCCGCCGCGAGGGCGCCGTCGTCGGAGACCACCGCGAGCCCGCGAGCCTCGACCACGTCACCGGGCTCGCCCTCTCCCGCCAGCACCCCGTCGAGCACCTGTCGGGCCAGCTTGTCGTTGAGCCGGCCCGCGTCGACAAGGCCTTGCAGCGCGGCGATCTGCGTGGGCGTGACCGGCAGGTCGGCGGCTCGACCCCTGGTCGTTGGCCCGCCGAGCGAGCTCGGAAAGCCACCACTTCCTGGCCGCCGCCGGACTCGCCCCCGCCGCCACCGTCTGCTCGATCCTGACCGTCGCCCCCGCACCCACGACGTCGCGCATCTCGAGGTCGGAGAAGCGCCCTCCCTCTGCAGCCGCGCGGCGCAGGCAGCCGGCTCGGGCAGGACGTCGCGCAGCGCCTCCACCCACGCACGGGAGGTGCGACGGGAACCAGGTCGGGCTCGGGGAAGTAGCGGTAGTCCTCCGCTTCCTCCTTCACGCGGCCGGCGGTGGTGACGCCGGTGTCCTCGTGCCAGTGCCGGGTCTCCTGCGTGATGTGACCGCCGCCCGCCAGCACGGCCGCCTGGCGCGACACCTCGTGGCGTGCCGCGCGCTCGATGGAGCGGAACGAGTTGACGTTCTTGGTCTCGGTCCGGGTGCCGAACGCCGCGGCAGGGTCCGCGCGCAGGGAGAGGTTGACGTCACATCGCAACGACCCCTGGTCCATCCGTACGTCGGAGACTCCGAGCCCGCTGACCAGGTCGCGCAGATGCATGACGTACGCGCGCGCACGGCCGGCGCGTTGGCCCCGGTGCCGACGATCGGCTTCGTCACGATCTCGATGAGCGGGATGCCCGCCCGGTTGAAGTCGAGCAGCGAGTAGTCCGCACCATGGATCCGTCCGGTGGCGCCGCCGACGTGCAGCGACTTGCCGGTGTCCTCCTCCATGTGGGCGCGCTCGATCTCGACCCGGACGACCGTGCCGTCGACCTCTATCTCGGTGTAGCCGTCGAGCGATCGGCTCGTCGTACTGCGAGGTCTGGAAGTTCTTCGGCATGTCCGGGTAGAAGTAGTTCTTCCGGGCGAAGCGGCACCAGGAGGCGATCTCGCAGTTGAGCGCCAGCCCGATCCGGATCGCCGACTCGACGGCCTTCTCGTTCACGACGGGCAGGGCCCCCGGCAGCGCCAGGCACACCGGGCAGGTCTGGGTGTTCGGCGCGCCGAAGGTCGTCGGGCAGCCGCAGAACATCTTCGAGAGGGTGTTGAGCTCGACGTGGACCTCGAGGCCGAGCACGGGGTCGAAGCGGCGATCGCCTCGTCGTACGGCATCAGCTGGGTTGTCGTCATGGCGACAGCTCCAGGTCGGGTGCCCGGGCGAGCAGCGGACCGCCCCACCTCTCCTCGAGCAGCGCCTCGAGGGCCGCGCCGCGTTGTAGAGCCGGGCGTCCTCGGTCGCCGGTGCCAGGAGCTGGATGCCGGTCGGCGGCCGTCCTCCGGTGCGAGGCCGCTGAAGCGACATGCCAGGTACGCCGGCCAGGTTGGCCGGGATCGTCGCGATGTCGTTGAGTACATCGCGATCGGGTCGTCCATCTTCTCGCCGATCTTGAACGCGGTGGTCGGCGCCGTCGGCGAGGCGAGGACGTCGACCTCGCCGAACGCCTCGGCGAAGTCGCGGGCGATCAGCGTGCGGACCTTCTGGGCCTGGCCGTAGTAGGCGTCGTAGTAACCGCTGGACAGCGCGAACGTGCCGAGGATGATCCGCCGCTTGACCTCGTCGCCGAAGCCGGCCTCGCGGGTGGCGGCCATGACCTGCTCCGCGCTCGGGGCCCGCACGTCGTCGGGGCCGACCCGCAGCCCGTAGCGCATCGCGTCGAAACGGGCGAGGTTGCTGCTCGCCTCGCTCGGCAGGATCAGGTAGTAGGTCGCGAACGCGTAGACGAAATGAGGGCAGGACACCTCGACGATCTCGGCTCCGCGTCGACGAGCAGCGCGATGCTCTCCTCGAAACGCTGGCTCACGCCCGCCTGGTAGCCGTCGCCGCCGAGCTCCGTGACGACGCCGATCCTCAGCCCCTTGACGTCGCCGCGGCGGGCCGCCGCGGCCATCGACAGCCAGGCCATGTCGATGCTCGTCGAGTCCATCGGGTCGTGACCGCCGATGACGTCGTGGAGCAGCGCGGCATCGAGAACAGTGCGTGCGACCGGGCCCGCCTGGTCGAGGCTGCTCGCCAGCGCGATCAGGCCGTAGCGCGGGACGCCGCCGTAGGTCGGCTTGACGCCGACCGTCCCCGTCACCGCGCTCGGCTGCCGGATCAGCCGCCGGTGTCGGTGCCGATGGCCAGCGGTGCGGCGTACCCGGCCACCGCGGCGGACGAGCCGCCCCCGGACCCCCCGGTATCCGCTCCAGGTCCCAGGGGTTGTGGGTCGGGCCGTAGCCCGAGTGCTCCGTCGAGCTGCCCATGGCGAACTCGTCCATGTTGGTCTTGCCGAGGATCGGCAGGCCGCTCGCTCAGGCCTGGCGACCAGCGTTGCGTCGTACGGCGGAACCCAGCCCTCGAGGATCCGCGACCCGCGGTCGTGGTCAGGCCCTTGGTGGTGGCGATGTCCTTGACGGCGATCGGCACACAGCAGCTCGGGGAGGTCGCCGTCGGCGCGGGCTCGTCGGTCGTCTGCCGCCCCCGCCTGGGCCAGGGCACCGTCGGTGTCGACCTCGAGGAACGCGTGCAGCGCCGGGTCGACCGCCCCGATCCGGTCGAGATGGGCGCGCGTGACCTCGACCGACGACGTCTCACCGGACGAGAGGGCCGCGGCCAGGTCGGCCGCCGTCATCCGGACCAGGTCGCTCACTGCTCCTCGCCCAGGATCCTCGGGACCTTGAAGCGCTGCCGCTCCTCCTCCGGTGCGCCGGACAGCGCATCCGCGGGCGTCAGGCTTTCGTGCACCTCGTCGGGGCGCATGACGTTCTCCATCGGAAGGGCGTGTGACGACGGCGGCACGTCGTCGGCGGCCACGCCGCTGACGGCCGCGACCGACTCCAGGATCACGGCGAGCTGCGGCGCCAGGTGTTCTAGCTCGGCGTCCGTGGGTCGATTCGCGCCAGACCGGCCAGCCTGGCGACGTCGTCACGCGTGATCGCCGGCGGGGTCTCGGACATGCCCGCAATCCTAATGGCCGTGTGCTGCACCGGGCTCGTCCGACCGGACTCCGCGGCAACCCCCGCTCAGTCGGACGAATCCGCTCCTGACCGCGAGGATTTCGATCAAGTCCGTTCACCCGGCTTGCTGCCATGGTGATGCTGTTCGTTCACCTGAAAGGGAATACTCCGATGCAACTGCCCTATGCCGAGCCCTGACCGTCCGCGAGCTGTCCGAGTTGACGATCCCCGAGCCGCCCCGCCGCGGTGAGGCCGGCGGCAAGCCGTGCGGGATCTGCGGCGACGCCGTGACGTCTGCCGTCTGGCACGACGACCTCTGGACGCTGCCCCCCGGCGCAGTGCAGCCTGCCTGGCACCGTCTGGCTCGCCAGCCGTGAGCACGCCGACTCGTTCAGCGACCTCTCCGAGGAGGCGGCCCGGGACTTCGGGGTGGTCACCGCGCGGGTCGAGCGCGCCATCCTCAGCCTCGACGGCTTCGCCCGCGTGCACCTCTACCGGTGGGGCGACGGCGGCGCGCACTTCCACGTCTGGTTCATCCCCCGCCCGCTCGGCATGGTCGACGCGTCCGGCATGATGCTGCCGTTGTGGGAGGACGTGCTGCCGAACGTGCCCGACGAGGAGCTCAGGCGGCCGCCGAGAAGGTGGCCGCGGCTCTGCAGGCTGATGACTGAGACCCGCGCTGCCCAGCAGCCGGCGCTGGTGCGCCGGCTCGGCACGACAGACGCCGTCGTGATCGGCCTCGGGTCGATGGTCGGCGCGGAGTGTTCGGGGTCTTCGGTCCGCGGCGCAGGTGGCTGGGTCCGGACTGCTGCTGGGCCTGGTGATCGCGGCCGGCGTCGCCTACTGCAATGCGGTGGCGTCGGCGCAGCTCGCCTCCCCCATGTCGGGCGGCACCTACGTCTTCGGTCGGGAACGGCTGGGCCCGTGGTGGGGCTTCACCGCAGGGTGGGGCTTCGTGGTCGGCAAGGTGGCGTCGTGTGCGGCGATGGCTCTCACGTTCGCGGCGTACGCGGTGCCCGGTCCGCAGTGGGCCCAGCGAGCCGTCGGCGTGGCCGCCGTCCTGCTGCTCGCCGCCCTCAACTACCGGGGCATCGCCAAGACCGCGCTCGTCACCCGCCTGCTCGTCGCGATCTCGCTCGCCGCTCTCGCGGCGGTCGTCGTCGCAGTCTGGACCAGTGGGCCGCAGCACTCTGCCTCGCTCGACCCGGCAGGCTGGCTGCACACCGGCGGCATCCACGGCGTGCTGCAGGCGAGCGGACTCATCTTCTTCGCGTTCGCCGGCTACGCCCGGATCGCCACCCTCGGCAGGAGGTCAGGGACCCGGAGCACACCATCCCGCGAGCGATCCGCTCGCGCTCGGCATCATCGTCGTGGTGTACGTCGCAGTGGCACTCAGCGCCCTGGCGGCGACGGGACCGGACGCGCTTGGCCAAGCCACCGCGCCGCTCACCGCCGCCGTGCACGCCGTCGGTGCCGGCGGGCTGGGACCCGTCGTCCGCATCGGTGGTGCCGTCGCCTCCTGGGCACGCTTCTCGCGCTGGTCGCCGGCATCGGTCGCACCTCGCTGGCGATGGCGCGCAACCGTGACCTGCCCGGCTGGCTGGCCGCCGTACATCCGCACTACCGGACGCCGCATCATGCCGAGGCCGCCATCGCCGTCGTCGTGAGCGTCCTGGTCTGACGACGGACCTCCGTGGTGTCATCGGCTTCTCGTCCTTCGGCATTCTGGTGTACTACGGGATCGCCAACGCCTCCGCCTTCACCCAGCCTGTCGAGCAACGGCGTTGGCCACGGGCACTCAACGTGGCTGGCGCGGTGGCGTGCCGTGCTCGTGGTCAGCCTGCCGGTCGCCGCGATGGTCGCGGGCACGGTGATGTTCGCGGTGGGTCTGCTCGGCCGGCTCGTCGTCCTCCGCCGTCGCCCTGGCCGTCAGGAGACGCTCAGGTGGTGGTAGACGACCCAGCCGAGGGTGAAGGTCAATCCGAGCAGGGCCACGACGAGTGCGAGCAGCAGGATGAAGGCCTGCCGGCCACCGCCTTCGGTCGGGACGCCGGTCGGGTCGATGCCGTCCGGCAGGTCCGGTAGTCCGCGCTGGCTCACCCCGCCCCCACCTGGGCCACAGCGCGGGCGGCATCTGGCCCGTCTCCGAGGAGCACGGCAAACCCGTCCTCGTCGGGACCGGAACCTTGAGCGAGACCGCCACGTCATGCTTGGAGCCGGGCGCCTCCCCGACGACGACAAACGCGGTGCTCTTCGAGACCGCGGAGCTCGCCTGCCGCCGCGGGCGATGATGTCCTCCTTGGCCTGGTCACGGGACCAGCCGTCGAGCGACCCGGTGACCACGATCGACAGTCCCTCGAGCGTTCGAGGAACGGACTCGTCGCGCTCGTCGACCATCCGGACTCCGGCGTCGCGCCACTTCGCGACGATGTCGCGGTGCCAGTCGACCTCGAACCACTCGCGCACCGACTCGGCGATCGTCAGACCCACCCCGTCGGCGGCGGCCAGCTCGTCGACGCTCGCCGCCTCGATCGCATCGAGTGAGCCGAAGGTCTCCCCGAGGGCCCGGGCCGCGGTCGGCCCGACGTGTCGGATCGACAGTCCGACGAGAACCCGCCAGGCGGCTGGTCCTTGCGTTGCTCCAGGTTGGCCAGCAGCCGGGCACCGTTGGCCGACAGCACCGGGTCGTCGCCCTCGCCCCTCTTCGGCGCCCGGGTGACAGGGGACCCTCAGCAGCAACGTCTCGTCGAGCCTGAACAAGTCGCCCTCGTCCTCGATCACGCCGGCGTCGAGCAGCACGGCCGCCGCCTCGAACCCCAGCACCTCGATGTCGAAGGCGCCCCGACCGGCGACGTGGTAGACCCGCTCGCGCAGCTGGGCGGGGCACGAGCGCTGGTTGGGGCAGCGGATGTCGGCGTCGCCCTCCTTGGCGGGCGCGAGCGTCGTACCGCACGCCGGACACTCGGTCGGCATGACGAACTCCGTCTCGCTCCGGTGCGCAGGTCGGCGACCGGGCCGACGATCTCGAGGATCACGTCGCCCGCCTTTCGCAGCACGACGGTGTCGCCGACCAGCACACCCTTGCGGCGGACCTCAGACGCGTTGTGCAGGGTCGCGAACTCGACGGTCAGCCCGCGACCCGCACCGGCTCCATCCGGCCGTAGGGCGTCACCCGGCCGGTCCGTCCACGTTGACCGTGATCTCGAGAAGGGTCGTCGTGACCTCCTCCGGGGTACTTGAACGCGATCGCCCAGCGCGGAGCGCGCGACGTGCTGCCGAGCCGCCGCTGCAGGCTGACCTGGTCGACCTTGACCACCACCCCGTCGATCTCGTGCTCGACGTCATGGCGGTGCTCGCCGTAGTGCTCGATGAACTCCTGCACCGCGGACAGGTCGGCCAGCACCTTGGCCCGGTCGGACGTCGGAAGCCCCGCTCTCAGCGCGGCGTAGGCCTCCGACTGGCCTCGGCTCGAAGCCCCTGCGCGCACCGAGACCGTGGCAGACCATCCGCAGCGCACGCGCCGCCGTGACGCGCGGGTCCTTCTGGCGCAGCGAGCCCGCGGCCGAGTTGCGCGGGTTGGAGAACGGCGCCTTCCCCGCCTCCACGAGGCCCGCGTTGAGCTCTCGAACGCCTCCACCGGCATGAAGACCTCGCCCCGCACCTCGACGAACGCCGGCACCGGGAACCGTCGGCCGCGTGCAGCCGGTCGGGATGTTGTCGATGTGCGGACGTTGGGCGTCACGTCCTCCCGGTCCGTCCGTCGCCGCGGGTGGCGCCGCGCACCAGCCGACTGGTCGTAGGTCAGGTTGATCGCCAGGCCGTCGACCTTGAGCTCGCACAGGAACTCGGCGCTGCTGCCCCCGTCGCGCTCGACCCGGGCCCACCAGGACTCGAGCTCAGCCCGGAGAACGCGTTGTCGAGGCTGAGCAGCCGCTCCGCGTGCTCGACCGCCGTGAACTGGGTGGAGACGGCACCTCCGACATGCTGGGTGGGCGAGTCAGGCGTGCGCAGCTCGGGTAGTCGGCCTCGAGAGCCTCGAGCCGCTGCATGGCCGTCGAACTCGCCGTCGCTGACGGTCGGCTGGTCCATCACGTAGTAGCGCCAGCGGTGCCCACGGTCTCGGCAAGCATGGCATGCTGCTCGCGCGCCTGCGGGTGACCTTGCCGGGGTCCGCAGCCTCACTCCTGGTTCCATCCTGCCCTGCTCCACCGACAGGTTCCGGGCCACCTGCTGGCTCAGCCCCAAGGCCGTCTTGGCCCATGCCGGTGATGCCCCGGCGAGCCCGCAGGCCGGTGTCACGGTCGTGCCGGGAGGTGTCTCAATCTCGGTGTAGCCCATGGCCCGCCACCATGTGAGCACCCCCGCTGTCAGGTCGGCTCCCGTCGGCGGTTCGTCGTCCGGGTCCGTGGCTGGTACGACGCCCAGCCAGACCGTCCGACCGGCGTCGAGCCAGCCGCCGAGGTCGTCGTACCGGCTCTCGGGAAGCACGCCGAGGTCACAGGAGACGGCCTCGATCGGAGTGGAGCGCAGGACCTCCAGCGGCAGGTCGGGCGCGCAGCAGTGCAGCACAGACGTGGCGCCGGACTCGGACACCGCCTCCGCGACCCAGGTCAGGGCCCGCGCGGCATCCGCTGGCGTCACCGAGCGGTGCCGGTGGAAGCCGCTCGCGGTGGGGACCGAACCGGCGAGCACGGTGGGCAGGGCAGGCTCGTCGATCTGGAGGACGAGCTCGGTCGGGTCAAGCCGGCGCCGCACGTCCGCACAATGGGTACGGACCGCCTCGGCCAGGGCCTGCGCCAGGTCGCGTCGTGCCCCGGAGTCGGCGAGGGCCTTGTCGCCGCGTGGCCGTTCGACCGTCGCCGCGAGCGTCCACGGTCCGGTCACCTGGATCTTGAAAGGGCCGCCGTGGTCGCGGACGATCTCCTCGGTGGTGTCGAGGTCCTGCCGGAGCAGGGACGATGCCCGGCGGTGGTCGATGCCCGGCGATCCGGTGAGCCGCCAGCCCGCGGGCTGGAGATCGAACGCCAGGCCGTCCACCATCGCGAGGGTCCGACCGGTCATCGAGGCAGTCGGGCCCCTGGCCGGAAGCTCGACCAGGTAAGGGAGATCCCCGACCTCCCCCAGCACGGTCCGGGTCGCCTCGGCGAGATCCGTGCCGGGCATCGAGCCGATGCCTGTGGCGCGGTTTGTCACGCGGCGACCCTACCTGGCGTCCAGCGCGTGCAGGTCAGGGTCTAGGCACGGGCCGATAGGGACTCGGCGAGATCTCGAGAAAACCGGCGATCTCCCGCAGGCAGACGGGGTCGGCTTCGACATGGGGCAGGTGGGCAACCCCGTCGAGGACGACGAGCCTGGCCGAGGGCACGCGGTCCGCAAGCATCCGGCTGTGCTCCTGGAAGTCGGGCAGGTCCAGGGTGCCCACCAGCACCAGCACGGGGACCGCCAGCTCCTCGAGGCGGTTCCAGGCGTCGACCGGGCCAGGCTCGTCCCCCGGGTCGGCGGCGGCGAGCGCCCGGCCGTTCATCTCGAGGAACAGCTCACGCGTCGCGCCGGACACCCGCCCCTCGGTCGCCGTCGGACCGTCGAGCCAGAGGTGGGCCTCCAACCGGTTGACCTCGTCGAGGTCGCCGGCCTCCTCCGCCGCCTTCAGCTGAACCGCCATCGAGGCGATCGGCTCGGGGTCGTCGCCGGTCTGCGGCTCGCCGGAGATCGCCGGCCCGATCAGGACCAGCGCCGCCACCCGACCGGCGTGCTCGAGCGTGAGGTCGAGGGCGGCCCGGCCGCCCGTCGAGGAGCCAACCACCACGGCGCGCCCCAGCCCGACCTCGTCCATGACGGCGAGGGCATCGTCGTAGGCGAAGTGATCTTCCGGCTCATAGCGTGTCTCGCCGTAGCCGCGCATGTCGTAGGAGACGTAGCGGCGCCGCGAGTCGAGGGACTCGAGCAGGGGCCGCCAGCTGCGCCGGTCGGTGACGCCCGCGTGGATGAGCAGGACGTCCGCGCCGTCGCCGGGGGACCCGCCCACGTCATATGCCAGAGAGGCCTTGCCAGAGGTCACGAACATCGCGGTCAGCCTGGCAGCGTCGGCGCGCCGCGGTCAACGAGTTTTCCCGGCAGCCGGTCTCAGACCGTCGTACGCCGACCTGCCGCCGTGATGGTCGCGGACCCGACGACCCGGGTCCCGGCGTAGATCACGACCGCCTGACCCGGCGCGACACCGGAGGCCGGCTCCAGGAGCTCGACCTCGACACCGTCACCGACCAGCCGGGCGACAGCCCGGTGCTCGGCGCCGTGAGCGCGCAGTTGGACGGCACACCCGAGCTCGACGGCTGGCTCGCCCTCGCACCACCGAGGCCCGGAACCGGTGATGTGGTCGACCGCCAGCGCCTCGCGCGGACCTACGGTCACCGTGCCGGAGACCGGCTCGATGTCAAGCACGTAACGCGGTCGGCCGTCGGCGGCGGGGCGGTCGATGCGCAGGCCTCTGCGCTGTCCCACGGTGAAGCCGAACGCGCCCCGGTGTCTGCCCAGCACTTCGCCCTGCGCGTCGACGATGTCTCCAGAGCCGGCCCCCAACCTCTCCCGCAGCCAGCCGGCCGTGTCGCCGTCACTGATGAAGCAGATGTCGTGGCTGTCCGGCTTGCGCGCCACCGCGAGCCCGCGCCGTTGCGCCTCGGCGCGCACGACGGGCTTCGTCGCGTCCCCGAGCGGGAACAACGAATGCGCAAGTTGCTCCTGGGTCAGCACGCCGAGCACATAGGACTGGTCCTTGGCAGCGTCAGCCGAGCGATGCAGCTCGACCCGACCATCGGCCCGTCTCTCCAGCCTGGCGTAGTGACCGGTCGCAACTGCGTCGAAGCCGAGCGCGACCGCCCGGTCCAGCACAGCCGCGAACTTGATCTTCTCGTTGCACCGCAGGCACGGGTTGGGGGTGCGGCCCTCGGCGTACTCCGCGACGAAGTCCTCGACGACGTCCTGATGGAAACGGTCACTCAGATCCCAGATATAGAAAGGGATTCCGATCACATCGGCAGCTCGGCGGGCATCGTTGGCGTCCTCGATCGTGCAGCAACCACGGGCGCCGGACCGGTAGGACTTGGGGTTTCGCGACAGCGCCAGGTGGATACCGGTCACGTCATGACCTGCGTCGGCCGCACGCGCGGCGGCGACGGCGGAGTCGACGCCCCCGGACATCGCGGCGACCACCCTCACGCGCGGCCCCCGGCGGCTACCCCTGTCACGCCCGCAGCGCGGGCCCGCTCGACCGCAGGTCCGATCGCCTGGACCACACGGTCGATGTCGTGCTGCGTCGAGGTGTGGCCGAGCGAGAACCGCAACGAGCCACGCGCGGTCGCCTCGTCGCGACCCATGGCGAGCAGCACGTGGGAGGCCTGGGGCACTCCGGCCGAGCAGGCCGATCCGGTGGAGCACTCGATGCCCTGGGCGTCGAGCAGCATCAGCAGCGAGTCACCCTCGCATCCCGGGAAGGACAGGTGCGCGTTCCCCGGCAACCTGCCGTCGCCGACTGGTCCGTTAAGCTCCGCATCCGGTACGACGTCCGTTACGCGCCGGATCAGGTCGTCGCGCAGCCCAGCCAGGTAGACACCGCGCTCACACCGCCCCTTGACGGCGAGCTCCGCGGCCACCGCCAGCCCGACGATGGCTGGACTGTCGATGGTGCCCGACCTGACGTCACGCTCCTGTCCGCCTCCGTGCAACAGCGCGACCAGCTCCACCTCGCGGCGCAGGACCAGAGCACCGACCCCAAGTGGCCCACCGATCTTGTGACCGGTCACCGTCATCGCGTCCACTCCAGTGGCAGCGAAGTCCAGCGGCAGCTGGCTCATCACCTGGACGGCGTCGGTGTGCACCGGGATCCCCTGTGCAGCAGCGATCTCCACGACGGCATCGAGCGGCTGCAGCGTGCCGACCTCGTTGTTGGCCAGCATTACGCTGACCATCGCGACGCTCTGCGGGTCTCGCGCCACGGACTCGGCCAGCGCATCGACGTCGAGCCGCCCGTGTGAGTCGACCGGAAGCAGCTCGACCTCGGCGCCGGCCTCGGAGGCCAGCCAGCGCAGGGAGTCCAGCACCGCGTGGTGCTCGATGGCACTCGACAGCACCCGGACCCGCCGGTCGTCCTGCTTGTGCCGAGCCCAGAAAAGACCTTTGGTCGCGAGGTTGTCCGACTCGGTACCGCCGGACGTGAACACGACCTCGGACGGACGCGCGTTGAGGGCCGCCGCGATCGTCTCCCGGGACTCCTCCACGACGCGTCGAGCGGCCCGGCCGGACCCGTGGAGGGACGACGCGTTCCCGGGTCGGGCCAGCTGCTCGGCAACGGCGGTAATCACCTCGGGGTAGACCGGGGTGGTGGCGGCATGGTCGAGGTAGGCCACGCGCGGAACCGGCGTTGTCGCGTCGCTCATCGCGTCACTAGCATAAGCCGCCGTCACACCTGGCTGCCCCATGCGTGATCGGGATAGGTCCGAGCCAGGAAGTCGCCCAGCCACGCCCGCTGCGTTGAGTCCAGGAAAGGCAGGGTCGCGGCGAAGTCCTCGTCATCCTTGGGCCGGGTGTGCTTGGCCTTGAACGCGAGCGTGACCTCTGGGTTCAGGTAGCGGACCCCGTCCTGGGTCCAGGTGACGTCGGCCAGGTCCGCGACGTGCGCGCGGTCGCGCCGGAACACCCAGCGGCCGTCCTGGTCGGGGTTGAGCAGCACGTCCGCCCGCCACGGGGCCAGCGCATGGGCTCGCAGCCAGACCTGGTCAGCCTGCTCGGGCATCGTCATCTGCCGGTCATCGAGAGGGCAGAGCCCCTGTGGCCCGGCCGCCCAGACGTGGAACCCACTCGCAACGCCGACCCGCAGCGCCGGCAGGTCCCGTCGGAAGATCGCGACATCGATGTCCTCGTGTTTGCGGGCGACACCGGTGAATGCCTGGATCGACCACCCGCCGGCCACCCACCAGGGGATACCGAACGGCTCGAAGACCTCCCGCGCCTGCTGGGGGTCGAACGCGTCCCACGGTCCGTAGAGGCGCTGGAACGCCCGCTGCTCCGGCGTCAGGTCGCGTGGGTAGCCGTCGTCGCCGTACTCGACAGGAATCGACATGGCGAAGGTCACGCCGTCACGCTAGACGACGGGCAGTGGCTCGCAAACGGGTTTGAGCCGCTCACGGCCGCGCTGTAGTGTCGCCGTCATCATGTGGATCTGACACAGCCCCGCTCCCCTCGCGGCCCTGCCCGGGCGAGCTCCGACCGCCCGCACATCGGTGGTGCTGATGTCATTCCTTTCTCCCCTCATCGCGCACGACGTCTCCAAGGCATACGGCGATCGCATCGTCCTCGACGGCCTCGAGCTCGTGGCCAACCCCGGCCAGCCGGTCGGGCTGGTCGGCGAGAACGGCGTCGGCAAGTCCACGCTGCTGCGGCTGTTGGTCGGCGGCGAGGAGCGCGACTCCGGCTCGGTCTCCCTCCCGCCCGAGGTCGGCTATGTCGCTCAGGACCTCACCTTCGAGGACGACGCCACGCTGGGCGACGTCCTCTCGGGTGCGCTCGAACCCCTGCATCGCACCGTACGGCGTCTGGAGCACCTCGCACATCGGCTCGATGACCCAGCGGTCGCCGACGACTACGCCGAGACGCTAGCCTGGGCGACCTATCACGGAGCCTGGGACGCCGACCGGCGCGCCGAGCGGGCCGGACATCGTCTCGGGTTGGCGGCAATCGACCCGACCAGACCGGTGCGTGAGCTCTCCGGCGGTGAGCGCACCCGGCTCGCGTTGGCCGCACTGGTCGCCCGCCAGCCGGAGTGCGTGATCCTCGACGAGCCCACGAACCACCTCGACGACGACGCCATCGAGTTCCTCGAGTCGTTCCTGCTCGACCTGCCGGGGGTAGTGCTGGTCGCGAGCCACGACCGGGTGTTCCTGGACCGGGTGTGCTCGGTCATCGTCGACCTGGACTCGAGCCACTTCGGTGTCGACGGCGAGGGGGGCAACCGGTTCGGCGGCGGGTTCACTGGCTATCTCGAGCACAAGGTCGCCGCCCGGCGTCGCTGGGAGGAGGCGTTCGCCGCCCAGCAGGGTGAGCTGAACACGCTGCGGCAGGCGGCGCGGACCACGGCGCGTCAGGTGGGCCATGCCTCCCGTCCGCCGCGGGACAACGACAAGTACATCGTCCATGCGAAGGCCCAGCTCACGCAGGCCGCCGTGAGCCGCCGGGTGCGCAACGTCGAGCGCCGACTCGACGTGCTCGAGCGCGACCAGGTGCGTAAACCCCCACGGGAGATCAGCTTCCGCAAGCCGCTGTCCGGGAGCACGACCGCGCGGGGCTCGGTGGTTTTCGTACGCGGGCTGCGGGTCAGTGGCCGCGTCGAGGTCGAGCGGCTGGACCTGTCCGCCGGCCAGCACCTGCTGGTGACCGGTGCGAACGGCTCGGGCAAGTCCAGCCTGCTGCACGTACTGGCCGGGCACCTCGAGGCCGATGCCGGCACGATAATGGTCTCAGCCCGTAAGGTCGGGTTGCTGTCTCAGGACGTGTCCTTCTCCGACCCGTCGCGAACACCCCAGCAGGAGTACGACGCCGCCACCGGCTCACCTGTGTCACTTCGCGAGCTCGGTCTGCTCCATCCGCGCGAGCTGGCTCGACCGATCGGCGTGCTCAGCGTCGGGCAGCAGCGCCGGCTCGCCCTGGCGATCCTTGTCGCGGGTGGCGTGGACCTGCTGCTGCTCGACGAGCCGACCAACCACATCTCGTTGACCCTGGCCGGCGAGCTGGAGTCGGCCCTCGAACGCTCCACCGGGACGGTGGTGGTAGCCAGCCACGACCGCTGGCTGCGCTCCCGTTGGCCCGACCAGGTCCTTCAGGTTGAGAGGCCATTCCGGTCCGGTCTCCCAGGTTGAGGGGCCATTCCGGTCCGAGCGGGGGCGCTACGACCACCGCCAAAGCCGCCGGATCGTGCGGCACAACCGCCGGATCGTCGGTGGGGGCTAGGTCCGGCGGGCGTTGATCTGCTGCGCCACCTTCGGGAGGACGGCGTGCAGGTCGCCCACGACACCGAAGTCGACGAGCTCGAAGATCGGTGCCTCCTCGTCCTTGTTGACGGCCACGATCGTCTTCGACGTCTGCATCCCGGCCCGATGCTGGATCGCACCCGAGATGCCGGTGGCGACGTAGAGCTGGGGCGACACCGTCTTGCCGGTCTGGCCGACCTGGTAGGCGTGCGGGTACCAGCCGGAGTCGACGGCGGCGCGCGACGCACCGACCGCGGCACCGAGGGCATCGGCGAGCGCCTCGACGGGTGCGAAGTCGCCACCGGTCCCGCGTCCGCCTGCCACCACGATCGACGCCTCCGTGAGATCCGGTCGCCCCGTCGCGCCGCGTGGCTGCCGGTCGACGATCCGCGCGGTCTTCGCCGCGTCGCTCACCGTGACAGCCACGGACTCCTCGACGGCAGCACCGTCCACCGCCTCAGGCGTCACCGCGTTGGGCTTGACGGTGATGATTGGGGTCCCTGTCGTCACATGCGCCTGCACGCTGTAGCTCCCGGCGAACACCGACTGCGTCGTGACCGGGCCCGCGTCGCCGGCCCGGATGTCCACCGCGTCGGTGATCAGGCCCGAGCCGGTCTTGACGGCCAGCCGGCCGGCGATCTCCTTGCCCTCGGCGCTCGACGTGATGAGGACTGCGGCCGGCTGCAGCTCCCCGACGAGCCCGGCGAGCGCCTCTGCCTTTGGGGCCACCAGGTACTCGGCCAGCTCAGGAGCGTCCAGCACGTAGACCTTCTCGGCGCCGTACTGCTTCAGGCTGCCTCGCGCCGACTCGATGGAGCCGCCGACGAAGACGGCCGACGGTTCCCCGAGACGACGGGCAAGCGTCAGCAGCTCCGCCGTGGTCTTGCGTACGACGCCGTCGGCGTGGTCGACAAGGACCAGGATCTCGCTCATGAAGGCAACCTCCGTCAGATGGCTCTTCGTCAGATGGCTGGTCAGATGAACTTGCCGGCGGCAAGGAACTCGACGAGCTGGTCTGCACCGGTGCCGTCGTCAATGACGACCGTGCCGGCGCTGCGGGGAGGTCGGGCGTCGAACGACTCGACGGTCGTCCACGCAGCGGACAGCCCAACGTCACCGACGGTCAGCCCGAGGTCGTCGACGGTGAGCGTCTCTACCGGCTTCTTCTTCGCCGCCATGATGCCCTTGAACGACGGGTAGCGCGGCTCGTTGGCCTGATCGGTGACACTCAGCACCAGCGGCAGGGTCGCCTCGATCGTCTCGGTGGCGCCATCCCCGTCCCGCCGCGCCCGCACCGTCGTCCCGTCCCACGACACCTCAGAGGCAAACGTCACCTGAGGCAGGCCGAGGCGCTCGGCGAGCATGGCGGGTACGACGCTCATGCTGCCGTCCGTCGACGCCATCCCGCACAGCACGAGGTCGAACTCGGTCCGCTGCAGCACCTTGGCCAGCACCAGCGAGGTCGCGAGCGCGTCCGAGCCGTGGATGGCGTCGTCGACGACGTGGACTCCCGCGTCGGCGCCCATCTGCAGCGACTTGAGGATCGCCGTCCTCGCCTGCTCCGGACCGACCGTCACGATGGTGACCTCCGCGTCGCCGGCCTCGCGGATCTGGAGCGCGGCCTCGACAGCGTACTCGTCGAGCTCGGAGAGCACTCCGTCGACGCCGACCCGGTCGACCGTCGTGTCGGCGCTGAACGACCTCTCGGCCGTCGCGTCGGGCACATACTTCACGCACACAACGATCTTCATGGGGCGGGGAGTCCTCCTGTGAGTGTCAGGAGCCATGGTTTCACGGCGCAGCGGCCTGACGACCAGGTGGTCCGAACCGCCCACCCTCGATAGCCTGGTGAGTAACGAGAGGAGGCGACGATGTCGGACCCGCCCCAGCCGCAACCGGCGGCACCAGATTCCGAGCCAAACGGGGCCTCGGTGGCTCCCGCCTCGCAGGCCGCACACTCCCGGCCCGCACAGTCTGATCCCGAACCCGATGACCTGTGGGCACCGTCCGGTCCCCAGGAGGACCCCCTGGGACGGACCCGGGCCGGCGGCACCTGGATCGCGATCATCGTCTTCGCGCTGATCCTGGTCCTGCTGCTGATCTTCGTCCTGCAGAACACCCGGAAGGTGCCGATCACCTACTTCACCTTCACCGGCACCCTGCCGCTGGCGGTCGCGATGCTGCTCTCGGCGGTTGCCGGGGTCTTCCTCGCCGCGATAGCCGGCACCTGGCGGATCTTCCAGCTGCGCAAGCGGGTCCGTAAGAGCCAGCGCGGCTAGGGGCTCAGGCCCAGCCCTCCCTCGACGACTGCCCGCGCGTCCGGACCACCTTCGCCGGGATGCCCGCCAGCAGCGACAGCTCCGGTGTCTTGTCACGCACCACCGAGTGCGCGGCCACCACGGAACCGGCTCCGATCTCGGCCCCACGCAGCACGGTGACCTTCGTGCCGAGCCAGCTGCCGGCTCCTATCCGCACCGGCGCTTTCACGATGCCCTGGTCCTTGATCGGCAGCCCGACATCGCCGGTCGCGTGGTCGAAGTCGCAGATGTAGACCCAGTCCGAGACCAAGGTGGCCGGCCCCAGCTCGATATCGAGGTAGCAGTTCACCGTGCTGTCCCGGCCGAAGACGCACTTGTCCCCGATCCGCAGGGAGCCTTCATGGCAGCGGATCCGGTTGTCGTCGCCGATGTGCACCCAGCTGCCGATCACGAGCCGCCCATAGCCCCGCCGCGCCGACACCTCGACCCGCTTGCCGAAGAACACCATCCCCCGCGTGACGACGTGGGGATTTCGCAGGCGGAAGACGAGGAACCTCCAGTAGCGCACCAGGTAGTAAGGCGTCCACGCCCGGTGCGACAGGACCCAGCGCAGGTTCGCGAGGGTCAGCATCCTCGCCTGCTCAGGCATGTTGGGTCCCGGTCGGCTTCACCGCCGTGACGGAGACGTTGTAGTAGAGAGCGGCAGGTACGACGCGAACCAGCAGGCGGTCCAGGCGCGAGAGCGCCAGCCAGGAGCGGAGGGCGAACAGGCGCCACCCCCAGCCCAGCCGCTCCGTTGGGACCGCGGCCTCGAAGGTGCGCACCGGCCATCCCCACCAGGCGGCCGTCAGCTCCTCCGTCACGAAGCGGACCTGGACGCCGCCAGCCCGCGCCACGGTCCTCGCGAGCCCTGCCGGGTCGAACGTGTGCAAGTCCACGACCGCCTCCAGCGCGGCGGCGCGGGAGGACTCGTCGAGCTCCTCCTTGGGCCGCGCCCACCGGGCGCGCAGGGGTGGCAGGGCCGTCACCCGGGTCGTGAGCCACCACGTCGCGCGCGAAAGGCGGCGGGCCACGAGGTCGCCGTACCGGGTCGGCTCCCCGCAGACCACGAGGCGGCCGCCGGGCTTCAAAACCCGCAGCATCTCCGTGAAGGCGAGCTCGACGTCGGGGATGTGGTGGATGACCGCGTGCCCCACGACCAGGTCGAACGAGTCGTCGTCGTAGGGCAGCGTCTCCGCGTCGGCGGTGCGGCCGGCGACGGTGAAACCGAGACTCGTGGCGTTGCGTCCGGCGACCTCGACCATGCCGGGCGAGATGTCGGTCACGTGACAGTCGTCGAGCACTCCGGCGAGCTTGAGGTTCAGCGTGAAGAACCCGGTCCCGCAGCCGACCTCGAGCGAGGTTCGGTAGGGCCAGCCGCCGGTGCCCGCGACCGCCGAGAACCTGTCCCGCGCATAGTCGATGCACCGCTGGTCGAAGGAGATCGACCACTTCTCGTCGTAGGACCCGGCCTCCCAGTCGTGGTAGAGGACCTGGGCGAGCTTGGTGTCCTGCCAGGCCGCCTGGACCTGAGCCTCGGTCGGGAGCCGGCGACCTTCCGCCGCGAGAGCGAGCGGCGACCCAGCCGACCGATCGGGCTCCGGTGACATCAGCGGCCCTCGAAGCCGGCCTTGCCCGGCCCCTTCTCGACGAAGGACGTCATGCCGATGGTCCGGTCCTCGGTGGCGAACAACCCGGCGAACTGCTGGCGCTCGATCTCCAGCCCGGTGCCGAGGTCGGTCTCGAGCCCCCGGTCGATGGACTCCTTCGCGGCCCGCAGCGCGAACGCCGGGCCCTGGGCGAACCGCTCCGCCCACCGGCGCGCCTCGGGGTAGACGTCGGCGGTGGGCACGACCTTGTCGACGAGACCGATCCGCAGGGCTTCCTCGGCGCCCACGAAACGGCCGGTGAACACCAGGTCCTTGGCCTTGGCGGGCCCGATCAGCCGGGCCAGCCGCTGGGTGCCACCGGCGCCCGGGATCACGCCCAGCAGGATCTCCGGCTGGCCGAGCTTCGCGTCGTCGGCTGCCACCCGGATGTCGGCGCAGAGCGCCAGCTCGCAGCCACCCCCGAGGGCGTAGCCGGTGACCGCGGCGACCACCGGCTTCGGGATGCGGGCGACGGCGGTGAACGATGACTGCAAGGCGCCCGAGCGCCGAACCATGTCGGTGTAGGACATCGCGGCCATCTCCAAGATGTCGGCCCCGGCCGCGAACACCTTCTCCCCGCCGTAGACCACCACTGCGCGAACGTCGTCGCGCTCGGCCGCCTCCGTCGCGGCTTCCCGGATCTCCTCCTGCATCATGACGTCGAGGGCGTTCATCGGCGGGCGGTCGAGCCGAATGGTGCCGACGCCCTCGGTGACCTCGAGGTGAACGTAGTCAGCCATGGCGGGCAGCGTATCCGACCAGCGGGACGCCGACCGAGCGACATCGTTCGACGGTTGGTGAGATGGCGCGATGACCCGAGCCGGGACCGGCGAGCACAACCCGGGCGACTCTGCGCCGTACGTGCCCCGGAGCGCCATAGCGACCTGGCGAGGCCGAGCACGGTCAGGCGAGGGGGTCGTCCACCGCGGTCTCGGCCTCGAATATCCCGCGCAACCGCCGCAAGGCGTCCCGCGTCCGGGTCTTGACGGTGCCGAGCGGCACCCCGAGGATCTCCGCTACCTCACGTTGCGAGTGACCGTCGAAGTAGGCGAGCACGAGTGCCCTGCGCTGCGTCTCACTGAGCTCGCCGAGGGCGCTCCGCACCCGAGCCGCCTCGTCGAGCGCGACGACGGCCACGGACGCGTCCGGCAGATCCGTCCCGCCGTCGGCGTCGGTGTAGCGGCGGTCCCTGACGGTCCTCCGCTCCTGCGACCGCACCCAGTCCACCGCGCGTCGGTGGGCGATCATGTTGAGCCAGGCCGAGGCCGTCCCCCTGGCGACGTCGAACCGTACCGCCGTGCGCCAGACCTCGAGGTAGACCTCCTGGGCCACCTCCTCCGCCTGGGCACGGTTGCGCAGGACCCTGAGCACGATGCCGAAGACCGCTCGCGAGGTGGCGTTGTAGAGGTCGGCAAAGGCCTGCTCGTCACGTTCCGACACGCGCCTCAGCAGTGCGGCGTCGACCGTGCCTCGACCACCCATGAACCCTCGAAGCTCTCGGCCGTCGTTGTCGGGCACCGATGCGTTCACTGCCCGACAAGGTGATACCCCGGGTGTAGCACGTCCAAACCTGCGAGTCGCTCAGGGCCAGCGACGCCGCAGGCCTCAGCCGATGGAGCCCGCGTGGGTGGCAGCTGCGCGCACCGACCGGCCGATGTCGAGCACCAGCCCTCGATACGTCTCCCAGTCGTCGAGGCACGGCGTGGAGAGGGTGAGCATCGCCGCCTGCTCCTGCCCCGCAACGGGCACGAACACCGTGATCTCCCGCAGCGTGGCGCCGGGTCGTCCGCTAGAGGTCTCGGCGGGGTTGGCGCGCCGCTCGGCCACCGCGCTGACGACGGGCCGGCCGCCGCGCACGAGGATCTCCACGTGCTGGTAGCGGGCGTCCCGCCGCATGGCCTCCGCCGCGCCGCTCACCGCGAGACAGGCGTCGTGCGTGTGGGTCGGATGGGTTGCCACGGTCAGGGTCGCGCTCGACGGGTGGCCGTCGAGCTGCACCGCGCAGAAGGCCGTGCCGACGACGTTGCCGGAGGCCAACCGGATGGACAGCGCTTCCAGGTACAGCGAGATCGCCTCACGCTGGGCGGAGCTCGAGAGTCCGAGGGCGGAGACCACCTGAAGCTGCGCCGCCGTCCGGCTCTCAGTCCGGCTGTCGAGCGGCACCTGGTGGAAGTCGGACGGGACATCCAGCACGAGGACGGGGGCCACCCCCGACCGGGACTCAACCAGCATGTGATCCCACCCTCATCTCGCCGCGTCGGATGGGGGGCCCACCGGGTCGCCCGCACCCGCGAGCCTGCCGGCGATGGTCTCGGCCAGGTCGCCTCGCCGACCCAGAGCGAAGGTCGCCTCCGGCAGGTTCATCGGCGCTACCTCCAGCCAGGTCTGCTGAAGCGCCCTGATCAGTCGGTGGGCGCCAGGGCTCCGCGAGACGATGTCACGCACGCCCGGGCCGTGCTCAGGCGCGCCGTCGAGCGCGGCGATGCCCACGAGCTCGGAGATCACTGTCGTCAGGGCAGCCACCTCGCCCAGTGCCGCCGCGGTACGCACCAGCTCGGGCCCTTCGACCTCGACCCACTGCTCCACTGCCGCTGCCAAGGCCCGGAGGGCGGCTTCGACCTCCTCGGCGAGGTCCCCGTCCAGCCGGGCGAGCCGCTCGCAGGTGGCCGACACCTCCTCGAAGACTGAGCCGAGGGCGCGGGCGCCGCGGTCATGCTCGGACGCGATGCCGCGGGCCTGCGCGACGAGCTGTGCCCGGCGAGCCTCGGCACCGTCCTCCGGGCCGAGGTCGGCGACCAGCTCGACGAGGTTCCCCACCTGCGCCTGACGTCGCTCGACATCGACCCGCCAGCCGTCCAGAGCGGTCCGACAGCCGAGCAGCGCCTCCTCGACCTCGCCCATCCGCAGCGAGTTGCGCCGCACCAGCGCCACCACCGGCGCCCCTAGCGCACTGTCCCAGAGAGAGCCGGCGGTGGCCAGGGTGTCCAGAGACGACCTGGCTTCGACCAGACCGCGGATCATCCTGTGCACCCCGTCGGACAGCCGAGCCAGCGACGACGGGTCGGCCGGTGCCGGGTCGAAGCCGAGGATCGCGTCGGGCATCACCGGGGCTCGCCGCCTTGGGCGGTCAGACCGGCGTCGCCCCCGTCGTAGCGGCGCAGAACCTCGAGGCACGCGGACGCCGTCGCGTCGAGCCGGTCGAGAGCCGCGCCGAGGTCGCGCAAGCCGGTCTCGACCGCAGCGTCGCAACCGGGCACCCCGACCGCTCCCGGGCCGATGTCGTTGACCACCTGGCGCGCAGCGACGAGCTCGCGCGACGCCGCACGGAGACCAGCCGAGACGCGCTGGAGCTCGGCACCCACAAGCGGCAACTGCTGCACGTCAGCGGCTCCGATCACACGACAGGGGACATCCGTCGGGCTTCTGTGAGCCTAGTGTCCACCTCGGTGGGGTCATCGGGCGCAGCCGCCCGGACGACGCGCGTCAGTCCCGGTCGTCGAGGTTGGCGTCCGGTGGCCAGGTCATCAGGCCGAGGTCGGCCGACGACGCCAGCAGATCGTGCTTGGGGCACACCCGGACGGTGTAACCGAACGGACCGGTGTCTTCGAGGGCAACGTCGGCCTCGAACAGGCGCCGCCCGTCGGCGAGCTCCTCGGTCTGGGTCAGGCTCGCCACCCTCGGCCCGCGCAGGTGGTCGTCGGCGGCCACCCTGCCGTGGAGCACCTGCACGTCGACGTCGTCCGGGGTCAGCTCTCCGAGCGTGGCGTAGACCTGGACGCAGAGCAGCGACCCGAGGGCCGGCGACTCGGTGATCCCCCGAGACACGACGTGCTCGATGCGCACGCCGGCCCAGCCGTCCCGAACCCGCTTCTTCCAGGCGGCGAGCTCGGCCGCGGCGTCCTCGTCGCTCTCCAACCGCCTCGCGATCGCACCTGCAGGCGTGTAGAGCTCGCGCACGTAGTCGCGCACCATCCGGGTCGCCACCACCTTCGGCCCGAGCGACTTGAGCGTGTGACGGACCATCTCGATCCAGCGCAGCGGAAGGCCGTCCTCGTCGCGGTCGTAGAAGCGGGGTGCCACCTCGCCCTCGATCAGGTCGTACAGCGCGGCGGACTCGATGTCGTCGCGCCGGTCGACGTCTTCCACGCCGTCTGCCGACGGGATCGCCCAGCCGTTGTCACCGTCGTACCACTCGTCCCACCAGCCGTCGAGGATCGACAGGTTCAGCCCACCGTTGAGCGCGGCCTTCATCCCGGACGTGCCGCACGCCTCGTAGGGCCGCAAGGGGTTGTTGAGCCAGACGTCGCACCCCGGGTAGAGCGGTTGTGCCATAGCGATGTCGTAGTTCGGCAGGAACACGATCCGGTGGCGCACCTCCGCGTGGTCGGAGAACTTGACGATCTCCTGGATGAGCTTCTTGCCACCCTCGTCCGCCGGGTGCGACTTGCCGGCAATGACCAGCTGGATCGGCCGGTCGGGGTGGAGGAGCAGCCGGGTCAGTCGGTCGGGGTCGCGCAGCATCAGGGTCAGCCGCTTGTATGACGGGACGCGGCGCGCGAAACCGATCGTCAGCACGTCCGGGTCGAGCACCGAGTCGACCCAGCCGAGCTCTGCCGGGCTGGCGCCACGCTGCAGCCATGACTTGCGCACGCGACTGCGCACCTCGGTCACCAGCTGGCCGCGCAGGACGCGCTTCGTCTGCCAGATCACGTCGGTGGCGACCTTGTCGACGGCCTCCCAGCTCTGAGCCTCCTCGACCGTCGAGACGATGGACTCGTCGTGCGCGAGCTCGAAGACCTCGGGAGCGACCCACGTCGGAGCATGCACACCGTTGGTGATCGACGTGATCGGGACGTCGTCGTGGTCGAAGCCCGGCCACAGCCCAGCGAACATGTCCCGGGACACCTGCCCGTGCAGGGCACTCACCCCGTTGGCGTGCCCCGCGAGGCGAAAGCCCATGACGGCCATGTTGAACATGGTGGGATCGCCGCCGTCGTACGTCTCGGAGCCCAGGGCGAGGATCTTCGGCACCGGGAGCGGCGTGATCATGTCGTCGCGCCCGAACTGGGCTTCGATCAGCTCCTTGGCGAACCTGTCGATACCGGCGGGGACGGGAGTGTGGGTGGTGAAGACCGTGCCGGCCCGCGCCTGCTCGAGGGCGGCGTCGAAGTCGAGGCCCCGGTCCTGCACGAACTCCCGGATTCGCTCGATGCCGAGGAAGCCGGCATGTCCTTCGTTGGTGTGGAACACCTCGGGCGGCGGCGCACCGGTGAGCCGGCAGTAGGCGCGGATCGCTCGGATGCCGCCCACCCCGAGCAGCAGCTCCTGGTGCAGCCGGTGCTCGGAGCCGCCGCCGTAGAGGCGGTCGGTGACCTCTCGTACCGGTGGCGAGTTCGCCTCGATGTCGGAGTCGAGCAGCAACAGCGGGACCCGGCCGACATCCGCTACCCAGACGCGGGCATTGAGTCGCTGCCCCTGCGGCAGGCCGATCGTGACCTTCGTCACCGACCCGTCGTCCTCCCGAAGGAGGTGCAGCGGCAGCTCGTCGGGATCCATGATCGGATAGCGCTCCTGCTGCCAGCCTTCGCCGGACAGCAGCTGACGGAAGTAGCCGTGCCGGTAGAGCAGCCCTACCCCGATGATCGGGACGCCGAGGTCGCTCGCCGTCTTCAGGTGGTCGCCCGCCAGGATGCCGAGCCCGCCGGAGTACTGCGGCAGCACGGCGGCGATCCCGAACTCCGGGGAGAAGTAGGCGATCTGGCGCGGGGCGGTCGACCCGAGCGACTGGTACCAGCGATTGCCGGTGAGGTACTCCTCGAGGTCGGCGTGCGCCAGCTCCAGCCGCTTGATGAACCGCTTGTCCTTGCCGAGTGTCCGGAGCCGCTCCGGCGCGATCGTCCCGAGGAAGCGGGTCGGGTCGTGGCCGCTGATCTCCCACGCCCGCGAGTCGACGGCCTCGAACAGCTCCTGCGTCTCGGGGTGCCACGACCAGCGGAGGTTGGTGGCCAGCTCCTCCAGCGGCCGCAGCGACTCGGGGAGGACGGGTCGGACGGTGAAACGTCGGATGGCTCGCACGGGGAAACGGTAGCCGCGAGCGCACCTGCCCGCGAATCCACGATCGCGTGACCCCTCGCATTGTGTAATGTATGTCTACTAACTCACTTTAGTTTTACATGCTCAGGAGCCGAATACGTTCCCTGGCAGGAGGAGACATGAACCCCTTGTCGAACATCTCCGGGGCAGCCCGCGGGCTCGCGCTCGCGGTGACGTTGGCCGGTACGCTCACCAGCACCCCTCGGCGACAGATCCGCGAGGACGGCGCCAACCCCGCCGACTGGGCCGCCGACCCGGCGCGGGTGGGCCACGAGCCCGGCTACACCTGGAACGAGCCGGACGGCGTCATGCGGTGTGTGCACTGCGGCAACGGTCCGTGCACCTCGCCGAACGGTCACAGCCTCACGCCTGGCGCAAAGATCCGACATTGAGGTTGCCCTGGGCCTTCTGATGTCGGATCTTTGCGCGGGGGACGTCCCCTCGTGCGTGCCCTCAGGGCCGCCGGTAGGTTTCGGAGCAATGATCGAACGAGTTCCCATCACCGATGTCAGCCCGGTGGTCGAGCGGGGCAGGTATGCCGTCAAGGCCGTCGTCGGCGAGTCGCTGCAGATCGCCGCCACTGTGTTCCGCGAGGGCCATGAGGCACTCGGCGCAGGTGCCGTGCTGAAGGGCCCGCGCGGTCGCTCCCGCCCGCTCACCAGGCTCGAACCGACCGACGAGCCCGACCGCTACGCCGCCTGGGTGACGCCCGACAAGCCCGGTGCCTGGACGTTCCGCATCGAGTCCTGGGCCGACCCGTACGCCTCCTGGCGGCACAGCGCGGAGATCAAGATCGAGGCGGAGATCGACGTCGAGCTGATGCTCGCCGAGGGAGTCCTCGTGCTGCGCCGGGCCGCCGACGCCACCCCCGCCAAGTCGGGCGCCCGGCGCAGGCTGGAGGCGGCGGTCACGGCGGCTTCCGACACCGACCGCTCCGTGTCCGTGCGGCTTGGTGCGTTGACGAGCACGGGCGTGGATGCAGCTCTCGCGGACTACCCGCTGCGTGACATGCTGAGCGCCACCGACCCGTTCCCGCTCTACGTCGACCGCGAGCGCGCCCTGGTCGGCTCCTGGTACGAGTTCTTCCCACGCTCCGAAGGTGCGTCGTACGACGAGCAGACGGACACCTGGACGTCCGGGACGTTCGCCACCGCGGCGCGACGACTCGACGCCGTCGCCGCCATGGGCTTCGACGTGGTCTACCTGCCGCCGATCCACCCGATCGGAGCCGTCAACCGCAAGGGACCCAACAACACGCTCACCCCCGGACCCAGCGACCCAGGATCACCCTGGGCCATCGGCTCCCGCCTCGGCGGCCACGACGCCATCCATCCCGACCTCGGCACGATCGACGACTTCGACGCCTTCGTCGCCCGAGCGGGCGAGCTCGGGATGGAGGTGGCGCTCGACCTGGCGCTGCAGTGCGCGCCGGACCATCCATGGGTGGCGAGCCATCCGGAGTGGTTCACGACCCGCGCCGACGGCACGATCGCCTACGCCGAGAACCCGCCGAAGAAGTACCAGGACATCTACCCGCTCAACTTCGACAACGACTACCAGGGGGTGTCGCGCGAGGTGCTTCGGGTCGTGCGGCACTGGATGGACCACGGCGTGCGCATCTTCCGGGTGGACAACCCGCACACGAAGCCGGTGATGTTCTGGGAGTGGCTGCTAGGCAAGGTCCGCGCGAGCGACCCCGACGTGCTCTTCCTGTCAGAGGCGTTCACCAAGCCGGCGATGATGCGGGCGCTCGCGATGGTCGGGTTCCACCAGTCCTACACCTACTTCACCTGGCGCAACACGAAGTTTGAGCTCGCGTCCTACCTCGCGGAGCTGTCGCACGAGCAGAGCGACGTCATGCGGCCCAACCTCTTCGTGAACACGCCGGACATCTTGTCGGACTACCTCCAGTACGGCGGACCTGCCGCGTTCGCGGTCCGCGCCGTGCTCGCCGCGACGGGGTCCCCCACCTGGGGGGTCTACGCCGGTTACGAGCTGTTCGAGCACGTGGCGATCCGGCCGGGCTCCGAGGAGTATCTCAACTCCGAGAAGTTCCAGCTCCGGCCCCGTGACTGGGAGCGGGCGGCGGCCGAGAAGCGGACCCTCGCCCCGTATCTGGCCAGCCTGAACGACATCAGGCGGCGGCACCCCGCCCTGCAGCGGCTCCGCAACATCACCCTGCACGCGACGGAGGACGACGCGGTGCTGTGCTACAGCAAGCGCGGCGACAGCGAGCACGGCGACGACGTGGTCATCGTGGTCGTCAACCTTGACCCGCACGGGGGGCGGGAGACCGTCGTACACCTCTCGATGCCGGCGCTCGGCTACGAGTGGTACGACACGTTCCTCGTCGACGACGAGATGACCGGGCAGACCTGGCGATGGGGTGAGCGCAACTACGTCCGGCTTGACCCCAGCGAGCCCGCCCACCTGCTCTCCGTGCGAAGGAAGTCTTCGTGAACCCGGACCCCCTGTGGTTCAAACGGGCAGTGTTCTACGAGGTTCTCGTCCGCTCGTTCAAGGACTCGAACGGCGACGGCACCGGCGACTTTCGGGGTCTTCGGGAGAAGCTCGACTACCTCGAGTGGCTGGGCGTCGACTGCCTCTGGATCCCGCCGTTCTCCGCGTCGCCCTTGCGCGACGGAGGGTACGACGTCAGCGACTACATCGACATCCTTCCCGAGGTCGGCACCCTCGACGACTTCCAGGCGCTGCTCGACGACGCCCACGAGCGCGGCATCAAGGTGATCGTGGACTTCGTCATGAACCACACGAGCGACCAGCACGAGTGGTTCCAGCAGTCGCGTGCCGACCGCGAGGGCCCCTACGGCGACTTCTACGTCTGGTCCGACACCGACGACCTCTACACCGACGCGCGGGTCATCTTTGTCGACACCGAACCGTCGAACTGGACGTGGGACCCGGTGCGACAGCAGTACTACTGGCACCGCTTCTACAGCCACCAGCCTGACCTCAACTACGACAACCCGGCCGTGCACGACGCGATGATGGACGGGCTGCGGTTCTGGCTGGACATGGGCATCGACGGGTTCCGGCTCGACGCGGTTCCCTACCTCTACGAGCGGCACGGGACGAACGGCGAGAACCTGCCGGAGACCCACGAGTTCCTCCGCAAGGTGCGCAAGACCGTCGACACCGAGTACCCCGACCGGGTGCTGCTCGCCGAGGCGAACCAGTGGCCGGCCGACGTCGTCGACTACTTCGGCAGCTTCGAGACCGGTGGCGACGAGTGCCACATGTGCTTCCACTTCCCGGTGATGCCCCGGCTCTTCATGGCCGTACGGCGCGAGTCCCGATACCCCATCTCGGAGATCCTGGAGGAGACGCCGCCGATCCCCGACGGCTGCCAGTGGGGCATCTTCCTGCGCAACCACGACGAGCTGACGCTGGAGATGGTCACCGACGAGGACCGCGACTACATGTGGTCCGAGTACGCCAAGGACCCTCGCATGAAGGCGAACATCGGCATCCGCCGGCGGCTGGCCCCGCTGCTCGACAACGACGTGAACCAGACGGAGCTGTTCACCGCGCTGCTGCTCTCGCTGCCCGGGTCGCCGGTGCTCTACTACGGCGACGAGATCGGGATGGGTGACAACATCTGGCTCGGCGACCGCGACGGTGTCCGGACGCCGATGCAGTGGACGCCCGACCGCAACGGCGGCTTCTCGACGGTGACCCCGGGCCGGCTCGCCCTGCCCGCCGTCATGGACCCGGTCTTCGGCTACCAGTCGGTCAACGTCGAGGCGCAGATCGAGAACACCTCGTCCCTCCTGCACTGGACCCGGCGGATGATCCACGCCCGAAGGCGCCACCCGGCCTTCGGGCTGGGGTCGTTCACCGACCTCGGCGGCAGTAACCCCAGCGTGTTCTCGTTCAGCCGGGACTTCGGCGACGACACCGTGCTGTGCGTCAACAACCTCTCGCGCTTCCCGCAGCCGGTCGAGCTCGACCTCCGCCGCTGGGAGGGTGCCCAGCCCGTCGAGCTCCTCGGCCACGTCAGGTTCCCGCAGATCGGGGAGCTGCCCTACCTGCTGACGCTTTCGGGTCACGGCTTCTACTGGTTCCTCATCTCCCGTCAGGGGGGAGCGGGCACGCCATGACCGCCGACGGTCTCGACACCTTCGCCGACTACCGCGTGCTGCTTGCCGACTTCCTCGCCCGCCGGCGCTGGTTCGCCGGGAAGGGCCGCGAGTTCACGGTCTCGCGCGTGGCGCCGCTGCCCTGGCTCGACGGTGCGCACCGCCCGCCCGGTCACATCCGGTCACGGGTCGAGCTGGTGACGGTGGCGTTCTCCGACGGGACAACCGACACCTACCAGGTGCCGGTGGGCTATCTGCCCCAGAGCGACCCTGGCCTCGAGCACGCGCTCATCGGCGTCGTCGACCTGCCGGACCTCGGCCAGGTCGTGGCGTACGACGGTGTCTACGTGCGGGAGCTGACGAACGGCCTGCTCGAGGGGTTCATCGCCACCCACGAGAGCTCGGTCGTCCGCGAGCGCGGTGGCGTCGAGTTCCATACCGTCGAGAGCGGCGGACTCCCCGACCCGTCGGCTGTCGGGTCGGTGATGTCGGCGGAGCAGTCCAACACCTCGATCGTGTACGGCGAGAGTGCGATCCTCAAGCTGTTCCGCCGGGTCAGCGAGGGCGACAACCCTGACATCGAGATCCACGACGCGCTGACCCGCGCCGGGTTCGAGAACGTGGCACCGCTGCTGGGCTGGCTGCGCGGCAGCTGGTCAGGGCCGGGGGAAGAACGTCGTACCGCCGACCTCGGGATGCTGCAGGTCTTCCTGCGGACGGCGACGGACGGATGGGACCTTGCCCTCGCCAGTGTCCGCGACCTGCTCGACGAGGGGGACCTGCACCCGGCCGAGGTCGGCGGGGACTTCGCCTCCGAGTCCGAGAGGCTCGGGGTTACGGTCGCGGCGATGCACCACGAGCTCGCCCGGCTCTTCCCCAGCGGTTCCGCCCCGGAGCAGGACGGCGCCACGCTCGCCGGCACCATGCAGGCGCGGCTCGACGACGCCGTGCATGTCGTACCTGACCTCACCTCCTTCCGGGACCGGCTGGGTGCGCGCTTCGAGCGGTTGCGGCGGCTGAGCACACCGGTACCGATCCAGCGCGTGCATGGGGACCTGCACCTCGGGCAGACCTTGCGCACGGTCAAGGGGTGGAAGCTCATCGACTTCGAGGGCGAGCCAGGAAAGACGCTGGCCGAGCGAACGAGTCTGTCGTCGCCGCTGCGCGACGTCGCCGGGATGCTGCGGTCGTTCGACTACGCGGCCGGCGTGACCTTGCAGAGCTTCGGGGTCAACGCGCAGCTGGCCTACCGGGCCGAGGAGTGGAACGCCCGCAACCGCGAGGCCTTCCTGGGCGGCTACGGGTCCGTGGCAGGAGACGATGCGGCAGCTCACCCGGACCTGCTTGCCGCGTTCGAAGCGGACAAGGCGATCTACGAGGCCGTCTACGAGACACGCAACCGGCCCGCCTGGGTGGGAATCCCCCTTCATGCGATTGCCAGGATCATGGCTGAGGAGTGAGATGACCGACGAGTCCGACGCCGAGCCCGTAGCGTCCGACCAGCTGGCCCGGCTGGTCGCGGGCACCCACCGCAGCCCCCACGACATCCTCGGCCCCCATCCTCATGCGGGCGAGGTCACGGTGCGCACGCTGCGTCCCTTGGCGCGCTCGGTCGCCGTGAGCGCGGGGGGTGAGACCGTGCCGATGCGGCACGAGTACGAGGGTGTCTGGGTCGGTGTGCTCGCGCAGAAGGAGGTCGGCGACTACCGCCTCGAGGTCGACTACGCGTCGTCGGGCACCGCCACCGTCGATGACCCCTACCGCTACCTGCCTACCGTCCGACAGCTCGACCAGCACCTGATCAACGAGGGTCGCCACGAGCTGCTGTGGCGGGTCCTCGGCGCCCACGTGCACAGTTACGACTCGGCGCACGGCGTCGTCGTGGGCACGTCGTTCGCCGTGTGGGCGCCTAACGCCAAGGGGGTCAGGCTGGCCGGCGACTTCAACTTCTGGGACGGACGCGCGCACCCGATGCGCATGCTCGGCCTCTCGGGGGTGTGGGAGCTGTTCGTCCCGGGGGTCGGCGACGGCACCCTCTACAAGTTCGAGGTCTGCGGCGTCGACGGTGTCTGGCGCCACAAGGCGGACCCGCTGGCCCAGCACACCCAGGTGCCGCCGGAGCGTGCCTCGGTCGTCTTCACGTCGACCCACGAGTGGGGTGACGCCGACTGGCTTGCGGCCCGCGCCGCCCGGCGCGCCGTCCAGGAGCCGATGAGCATCTACGAGGTGCATCTCGGGTCGTGGCGCAAGGGGCGCAGCTACCTCGACCTGGCGGACGAGCTCGTCGCCTACGTCTCGGACCTCGGCTTCACCCACGTCGAGCTCCTCCCGGTCATGGAGCACCCCTTCGGTGGGTCGTGGGGCTACCAGGTGTCGTCGTACTTCGCCCCGACAGCACGGTTGGGCGACCCGGACGACCTGCGGCTGCTGATCGACAAGCTGCATCAGGCGGACATCGGGGTGATCCTCGACTGGGTCCCGGCGCACTTCCCCAAGGACGAGTGGGCGCTTGCCCGGTTCGACGGGACCCCGCTCTACGAGCACGCGGACCCGGCGCGTGGCGAGCACCCCGAGTGGGGCACCTACATCTTCGACTTCGGTCGGTCAGAGGTGCGCAACTTCCTGGTGGCCAACGCCGTCTACTGGCTCGAGGAGTTCCACGCCGACGGGCTGCGCGTGGACGCCGTCGCGTCGATGCTCTACCTCGACTACTCCCGCAACCCGGGTGAGTGGACGCCGAACGTCCACGGCGGAAGGGAGAACCTCGAAGCCGTGGCGTTCCTCCAGGAGACGAACGCCACGTGCTACCGCCGGGCGCCAGGGGTCGTCACCATCGCGGAGGAGTCGACGGCCTGGCCCGGGGTCACCCGGCCCACCCACGTCGGCGGCCTCGGCTTCGGCTTCAAGTGGAACATGGGCTGGATGCACGACACGCTCGACTACCTCGCGCACGACCCTGTCCACCGGCAGTACCACCACCACCAGATGACGTTCGCGATGATGTACGCGTACGCCGAGAACTACGTGCTGCCTGTCTCGCACGACGAGGTCGTGCACGGCAAGGGGTCGCTGCTGCGCAAGATGCCCGGGGACCGCTGGCGGCAGCTTGCGAACCTGCGCGCCTACCTCGCGTACATGTGGGCCCATCCCGGCAAGCAGCTGCTGTTCATGGGGGCCGAGCTCGCGCAGGAGTCCGAGTGGGCCGAGGGCCGCGAGCTCGACTGGTGGCTTCTCGACCACGTCGAGCACCGGGGTGTGCACACCCTGGTGCGCGACCTCAACACGACGTACGTCGACACGCCTGCCCTGTGGCGGCTGGACCAGGACAACGCCGGGTTCGGCTGGATCGACGCCAACGACGCGACCAACAACGTCCTGAGCTTCATGCGGAGCAGCGGAGACGGCTCTCTGCTCGCGTGTGTGGCCAACTTCTCGGCGGTGCCCCGCCATGGCTATCGGCTCGGCCTCCCGGAGACGGGTCGCTGGACCGAGGTGCTCAACACCGACGCCGAGCTCTACTACGGGTCAGGGGTCGGCAACTTCGGTGCGGTCGAGGGCTCCGACGTGCCGTGGCACGGCCGACCGTACTCCGCCTCGGTCTCGCTGCCACCCATCGCGACCGTCTGGTTCCGCCACGACCCGGCGGAGCTGCCGGATTCGTCCGACCCAACGGATTCGTCCGTCCTAGCGCAACGATCCTCCACCTGAGCCGCTCGGACGCGTCCGGAGTCCGGCGGGAGGGACGGAACCGGGCCCGGCTCGTCGTACGTCGGATCTTCATCGAGACGACGAAAGGAAGGTCAGGGTGATGCTGCACGGAGCAGGCGTGGTGGTGGGCTTGGTGGGGCTTCCCCCGGCTCGAGGTCGGTCACGCGTACGTCGTGCCTGTGACGAACTACCGGTCGCCGAACGGGCGCGTGGACCAATGGACCGAGTACCCCGTGACCGGCATCCTGCCGTATGACAGCGGCGTCCTGGGCTCTGGCGAGAGGACGCCGTGCGCCCACCCGATCTGGTCGCCGGTCGCGAAGCGGGTGATCGGCCAGGACGCCCAGGCGCTCGCCGACCTCAGAAGAGGGCGGCCGTGAGGGCGCGACGGGCCTTGCCCACGCGAGGATCGGCGTCGCCGACGACGGCAAAGAGGTCGAGCAGGTGCCGCCTGGCGCCGTCCCGGTCCTCCTCGCTGGTACGGCGCACAAGATCGAGCAGACGGTCGAACGCGTCATCGACGTGACCGCCGAGCAGGTCGAGGTCGGCCATCAGAATCTGGGCCGCGACGTCGTCCGGCGATTCGGCTGCAACAGCCCGGGCGGCCGCCAGGTCCACCCCGATGGTGCGCTTCAGCAGCTTGGCTCGGGCCAGCCCCTCGACGGCCTCGACATCACCGGGGGCGGCCGCCAGCGCCGCCTCGTACTGAGTGACCGCCTCGTCGAGGTCGCCTCGGAGCAGCGCATCCTCGGCGGCCGGGAACTTCGCCGGCGGAAGCTCCCCCTCCCCCTCCTCCTCCTCCGCGGAGCGGTCCCCGACGGGGCGTGAGACCGGTTCTGCGGTGCCGGTGATGCCATTGGTGGCAGCGGCCTGCAGGATCTGCTGGATGACGGTGCGCATCTCCGACTCGGGCAGCGGCTCCTGGAACAGCGGCGCCAGCTGGCCGCGCAGCGCGGCGGCCACGAGGGGGATGCTGGGAATGCCGATCGCGGAGACGAGGGCGGCGTTGGCCTGAGCGTCGAGGGTCGCCAGCACGAACCGGCCGCCGAACTCGCCGGCCAGGGTCGTGAGGGTCTCGTTGATCTGCACCGACTCGGGGACGTCCGGCGACCAGACGCTCAGCAGCACGACCACGGACATCGAGCGGTCGACGACGTCGACGCTGAGCGACTCCTCGTCGGTCACCTCCACGACGAAGGACCCGGAGCCGCCGGACGCGGCGGTGCGGGCGTTCGTGGGCCGGAAAGCGGAGAGGTCGACCGCACCCGGCCGCGAGAACTGCGGTGTCGTCATCGGGCCATCCTAGTGAACGGCCCGGGGGGGGTCGGGGCCGTGCCGCGCACCGGCCGGTAGTGGTCGAAGGCGCACTCCAGCACTCCCTGGCCGCGCGACAGTGTTGGCAGCTGTTGCTGCAGGGCATGCACCCGGGCGGCCGGGATGTCGCCCTCGACGAGGTACGACGCCGCGCGGGGCTCGGGCCTTCGCGGCACCGCCCCGAGACGAGCGAGCGCGGGCAGCAACGACCCCAGGAGATCGTCGGGGAGCTCGAGGCGGAAGTGGTGCATGGGCTCGCACACGACGGTTCCGGCGAGGGCCAGGGCCTGCATCAGCACGACCGGAGTCAGGCTGCGGAAGTCGTCGGCAGTGCTCGACATGTTCCGGTCGAACGTCGCGTGGGCGTGGCTCTGGCGAGGCGCATAGCCGGAGCTGGTGATCGTCACCCGACAGTCGGTGACCTGCCAGCCGCGCAGGCCGCGGCTCAGACCTGTCGGCACCGCCTCCTCGATGGCCGTGAGGAAGGCGCGCGGAAGGGAGCCCCGCTCGATCTCGAGGCCGACCTCGACGCCTGAGCCGGCAGCCACCGGCTCGATGCGCAGTCCGACGCCGGCCAGCAGGGGGTGCTCCGCCGAGCGACCAGCAGGGAGCGGCTCGCCCGCGGAGCCGGCGCGCACGGGCCGCTCGATGCAGATCGTGGTGGACTCGTGGAAGTCCACGCCGACGCCGAAGTCGGCGGCGAGAGTGTCGCCGATGACCTCCTTCTGCACCTCGCCGTACAGCGAGAGGGCGCTCGTCGGCCCGTCGTCGACCGGTCGCAGGTTGATGAGCGGGTCCTGCTCGGCGAGCTGGGTGAGTGCGACGTGCAGCGCGCCCCGGTCCGCTGGGTTGCGCGCCACGACGACTGCCTCCAGCGTCGGAGGGGCGAACCGGAACGGCGTCCGGCCGGGGCGCGGCGCCCCGACCGACGAGCCGACCATGACCTCGCCGAGCCCCCAGATCTTGGCGATCTGGCCGGCGGCCACCATCGGACTCGGCGTGGCGGAGCCTCGTTCGAAGACGCTGATCGCCGTGACCTGCCCTTCGCCGCCGCTCCCGACCTGGACCCGGTCGCGCACCCGCAAGGTCCCCGCCGTCATAGCGACGAACGCGACTCGCTCACCCGCCGGGCCACGCTCGACCTTGAACGCGACTCCCGACGGCGCAGCATCGACGTCGCCGCGGCCGGCCGGCAGCAGGTCGGCGAGGGCCGTCATCAGGAGCTCCACGCCTACCCCGGTGATCGCCGAGCCGAGGAATACCGGGTGCAAGACCGCCCGGCTGACCTGGCGGGCGAGCTCCTCGCGCAGGCGGGCGCGGGACAGCGACCGAGGATCCTCCAGGTACGTGGTCAGCAGTGCATCGTCGTGCTCCGTGAGCACATCGAGCAGCCGCGCGGTGAAGGCTGCGTCGTCGCCGTACGACGTGACCGTGACGTCCCGCGAGCCGATCCCCCGGGCAGCCGCCAGCTCGATAGGCGCCAGCGCTAACGTGTCAGCGAGGTCCCGGACCACTCTGGCGTCGTCCGCGCCCGCCCGGTCGAGCTTGTTGACGAACACCAGCGTGGGGACCCAGAGCCGCCGCAGCGCCCGGCTGAGGATGCGTGTCTGCGGCTGCACGCCCTCGACCGCGGAGACCACGAGCACGGCTCCGTCGAGGATGCTGAGCACCCGCTCCACCTCGGCGATGAAGTCCGGATGGCCAGGAGTGTCGATGAGGTTGACAGTGACGTCGCCGACGACGAAGGAGACGACGGCGGACTTGATGGTGATCCCGCGCTGGCGTTCCAGGACCATGGTGTCGGCCTGGGTGGTGCCGTCGTCGACACTGCCGATCTCGTCGATGACTCCGGCGGCGAACAGCAGCCGCTCGGTCAGGCTGGTCTTACCGGCGTCAACATGCGCGACGATTCCCAGGTTGAGCATTCGCATCGAGCGTCATGTCCTTCGGATAGGTGAGAGACCCTTCCCGGGCACATGTCCGCTGCTCGCATGTCCTGCTCCTCGGTCGCCGTCGGTTGCCCCGAGTGCACCAGACGGCTCGGCCGGGGGCAACCCGTTTGTTGCGCGAGCCCGACCCTGGGTTCGGGCCGGGCCGCCGCTGAGTCAGAACCTGGCCGGCTCGCGGTACTCGCCCCATTCATCGCGCAGGGCGTCGCAGATCTCACCGAGCGTCGCCTCCGCCCGGGCGGCGTCGAGCATGGCGGGGATCATGTTGTCGCTCGACCGCGCGGCCTGCACCATCCGGCCGAGCGCCTCGTCGACCGCGGCCTGGTCGCGGCCCTCACGCCGCTCGGCGAGGTCTCGCACCTGGTCGAGCTCGACCTCGTGGGACACCCGCAGGATCTCCAGGTCGTGAGTCACCGAGTCCAGGTGGCAGTTGACTCCGACGACCTTCTTCTCCCCCTTCTCGAGGGCGACCTGGTACTGGAACGCGGCCTCGGCGATCTCCGACATGAACCAGCCGTCCTCGATGCCGCGCAGGATGCCACTCGTCATGGGCCCGATCTCATGGGTCCGCGCGTCCCCGCCGCCCATCTCCTTGACCTTCGCGAAGATCGCCTCGGCCTCGGCCTCCAGTCGGTCGGTGAGCGCCTCGACGTACCAGGAGCCACCGAGCGGGTCAGCGACGTTGACGACGCCGGTCTCCTCCATGATCACCTGCTGGGTGCGCAGGGCGATCTCGGCGGCCTGCTCGCTGGGCAGCGCCAGCGTCTCGTCGAGGGCGTTGGTGTGCAGGGAGTTGGTGCCGCCGAGCACGGCGGCCAGCGCCTCCACCGCCGTCCGTACGACGTTGTTGTAGGGCTGTTGGGCGGTGAGGGAGACGCCTGCCGTCTGGGTGTGGAAGCGCATCCACTGCGCGCGTTCGGTCGTGGCGCCGTAGACGTCACGCATCCAGCGGGCCCAGATCCGCCGGGCGGCCCGGAATTTCGCGATCTCCTCGAAGAAGTCGAGGTGTGCGTCGAAGAAGAACGACAGGCCGGGCGCGAAGACCTCGACGTCGAGACCCCGCGACAGCCCGAGCTCGACATACCCGAAGCCGTCGACGAGCGTGAATGCCAGCTCCTGCGCGGCCGTCGAGCCGGCCTCCCGGATGTGGTAGCCGGAGACACTGAGCGGCTTGTAGTCGGGGATGTCGGCGGCGCAGTACTCCATCAGGTCGCCGATCAGGCGAAGGTGCGGTGCGGGTGGGAACAGCCACTCCTTCTGCGCGATGTACTCCTTGAAGATGTCGGTCTGCAGCGTGCCGTTGAGCTTGCCGATGTCGGCACCCTGCCGCTCGGCCGCGACCAGGTACATGCAGAAGACCGGCACTGCCGGCCCGGAGATCGTCATCGACGTGGTGACGTCCTCGAGCGGGATCTGCGCAAACAGGGTCTCCATGTCGCGGGCGCTGTCGATCGCGACGCCGCAGTGACCGACCTCGCCGAGCGACTGCGGGTCGTCACTGTCGCGACCCATCAGCGTCGGCATGTCGAAGGCGACGGAAAGGCCGCCACCGCCCCGACCGAGGATCATTTGGTAGCGCTCGTTGGTCTGCGCCGCGTTCCCGAAGCCGGCGAACTGCCTGATCGTCCAGGCACGGCCGCGATAGCCGGTGGGGTAGAGCCCACGGGTGAACGGGTACTCGCCGGGCCAGCCGATGCGTTCGAACGCGGGGATGCTGGTGCCGGGCTCGGGACCGTAGACCGGCTCCACCTCGACGCCCGAGAGCGTGGTGAAGTCGACGTCCCTCACCCGGGAGGCCGCATAGCGCTGCGCCCAGCGCTCGCGGCCGGCGGCGATACCGTCGAGGTCAGTCATGGTCGTCTCCCAGCGGTACCGAGCAACTAGTTGGACGTCCGATTATCCTACCCCGGTTCGCCTGCGCTTCCGACGGGTTCGCCCGGCGGGGCAACCGCAGCCGAAGCGCGAGGGGCGGTGAAGTCGCCGGCGGCGAGCCGCACCGGCCGGAGCACGTCGAAGATCGCCGCGAGCTCGCCCGGGCCAACGCTTCCCAGCCCGAAGTCGGCCCGCACCAGCGCATCGGTCGCCCCCGTCACCCGCTCGCGGCCGAGGTCGGTGATCTCCGCCAGCACCGTACGGCGGTCGGTCGGGTGGGTACGCCGCGTCACCAGCGAGGCCGCCTTGAGCCGGTTGATGATCGAGGTCACCGACGTGGGATGGACCTGGAGACGCTCCCCCATCTTGCCCAGGGGCAGCGACCCACGGCGGGAGAACGTGAGCAGCACCAGGGCCTCGTAGCGAGCGAACGTCAGCCCGTGCTCGCGGAGGATGTCGTCGAGCTCGCTGAGCACGAGCTGCTGGGCGCGCATCAGGCTGGTGACGGCACGCATCTTGTCGACCGCGTCCCATCGGGCCGACCAGTGCCGCGCTGCCTCCTCGATGGGGTCGAACGGCAGCGGCTCGTGACGAGGCATCCCCAGACCCTATCGGCCGGCTACGGCACCAATTCAATGACCGAACGAGTCAGCGATCGGACCAGCGAGTCGTCCGACGGCGGTTGACTCGAGGAGGACCACGAAGAGCCGGAACCCAGCTCCCCCTCCACGCGTCTGTCCATCGTGAGGCGCCAGCTGCCCGTCTCGTCGGTGGCCAGCGTGGTACGCACGCTCCCGTACGGGGTCTCGAGCACCGCGTGACCGTCCCGCAGGATCAGGTGGGCCGCCTGCTCGGCCAGAGCGGTCACCCAGGCTGGGACCGTCATCCAGTTGTTGACATCGGGTGAGACCACGAGGGCCTCCAGACGGGTATCCGAGACGACCGCGGCGATGAGCTCAGAGCTGCCTCCGACGTACGTCCAGGGCAGATCGATCTCGGTCGCCACGCACCAGGAGTGGTCTGACGGCCACCACAGGTTGGCCGTCTGTTGCCGGCTCTCCACGAAGGCGAGCGCATCGCCAGGATCGCCACGGTAGAAGAGATAGTCCCGGTTCGGGAGCCGCGCTCGCGGCCCGTCGCGCACCTCGCGAGGCACTGGGTCCTTGTGCCAGGCCTCGACCTCGAGGCGGAGAGCCTCGAGCTCGGCCGGCGTCGCTGCGATGTCACTGTCATCGGTGATCGCCCAGCCCATGACGCCGCCGTCCCACCCGAAGCCCTCCCAGACGCAGAACCACCACGGCAATGCAGACGACTGCGTCGTCAGGACGTCGACGAGCGCCGTCGCGTACGGCGTGGCGAGCGTGCCCTCCTGGGGGCCGCTGTCCCAGGGCCTGGGCGAACCTGGGAGGCTCGCGGGCAGCGCGATGTCGGCGAACTGGGAGTTCGGCACCAGCGAGAGACCGCTCCATGCGGCAATCTCCGACCAGCGCACCGGAACCCGATCCTCATCGAGGTCCCGCGAGGCAGGGTGGAAGATCCGGGCGTAAGCGTCGAACCCGCCAGGCACCACCGACGTCGCGATGCCGGAGTCGAACGGCGACAAGCGCGCGCGGAACCAGTCCGCCTGTCGTACGTCGCTGCTCCACTCCATCCGTCCATCGTCCCCCAACCCAGGATCCGACGGGAGGTGGCTGGAGCCATCTCATTGTCGGATCTCTGCGGCATGATCTTTACTGTGCGTTCTCGCGGAGGCTCGCGGTCCGCGCGCCGCGCACGGTCAACCCGGCCACCGTGACGGCGACGACGAGCAGACAGACCGTGACGACCGCGAGCAAAGCCGTCATGCTGCCGACATTCAGCGACGGCAGCAGCCGCGGGGTGTGCTGCGTGTCGGCGTACCCGAGCGTGACCGTGCGCACGACGACGTACTGGGCCACCGAGCCGGCCGCGATGCCGGCGAGCGCAGCAGCGCCGAGCACGACGGCGAACTCGGCTACCACTGCCGACAGGATCGAGCGGCGCCGTAGTCCCACGACGCGCAGCGACGCGGCGTCGCGACGCCGGGCCGGCAGCTGGACCGCGAGGCTCGCGGCCAAACCGGTCAGCGCCAGCAGGATGACGATCACGGTGACCACGAGGTAGAGGTTGAGGGCGAGCGCGAACGCGTCGTTGTCCAACACCGCCTGGGTCGTCGACAGCCTCTCGGGATCACTGATCCCGTTGTCTGCAAGGCCCGACACGACCGACGACGGGGTGTCGGCGCGAGCCAGGATCGAGACAGTCGTGCTGGTGTCGTTGATCGCCACGTCCCGCGTCAGCATCGTGAAGTCGATCATCATCCCGACGGGTCCGAGCACCGGCATCGACTCCGCCTCTGCCACGGGGCGGACGTCGAGGGACCGGTAGGCGCTCGTCCGCAGGCGGAGCACTCCGGGCAGCCGGATCGCGTCGGCCGGCTGCGCGTCCCGCCCGAAGACGATCGGTCGGACGAGCGGGACGTCCCCTGGGGTGATCGCGGCGAAGGAGGTGGCGCTGTCGGCGTCGAAGTCGACGCTGAGCCGGTCAGCACCCACGCGCGGGAGCCCGGACACGGCGGTCGGCGTGTTGAGCAGCGGCTGGGTCACCCGCCAGGATCCGTCGAGGAACCCGCCGACCCGCCGCCCGTCGACACGGACGTCCGTGATCGTCGCGGTGCCGTGCATGGCCTCGGTCAGACCGGCCGGGCCGCCGAAGCTCATCTGCCTGACGAGACATCCCGAGCCGCATCCGGTGAGTCGACCCGACACGGTGGACAGCCCGCGGCGCATCGGTCCGAGCAGGACCTGGGACTGCAGTCCCTCGGCGGTCGTCATCGACAGCTCGACGGTGAGCCTCGGGTACTCCCCCGAGACCCGGTTGTCAACGGTGATCGACACGTCCGACCCGGTCAGCGTCACGGCTGGCCGGTGGGTGCGCAGCGCCGCCTCGATGTCGGCGGCCCCCATGCCCGGCGTCCAGCTGTCGGGCCAGAGACCTACCCTGGAGAGGCGCGGCGTGTCCATGACGAGGAGCTGGTTCGACCCGTCGAACTCGGCTCCGACAGCCATCAGCCACCGACCGTCCGGGTCGACCCGATGAGTGAGCGCGACGGCCTGGCCCAAGGACAGCTCGGTGGCGTACGACACCTCGGCGCCCACCAGCGTTGCCGCGTTGCTCGCCCGCCAGTCGGCGGCCGAGGTGAACACGCCGGCCGCGAAGATCGAGATCGCGAGCGCAGCCGTGAGCGGCAAGATGACGAGCGTGCCCTCGCGGCGGCGGCTGATGGTCCGCGACGCGAGGTAGCTGAAGACGCCTGGACGTCGAGCCGACCAGGAGGCCCACCGGCGGGCAGCCGTCTGGGCTCCGAGGGTGGTGACCAGGCCCGCAGCCACCGCCAGCAGGATGGGAAGTGCCAGGTCGGTGGCGTCGGGCCTCGAACGTCTTGCGGCCGCGAGCGTCGACACGAGGACGGTGATGGCGGCCGCGATGGCCACGAGCCGGAGCAGCACCGCCCATCGTCCGGAGCGTCCGGGACGGCGTACTCCGGCGATCTGCACGCTCAAGGTCTCACTGAGGGCGTCTCGCACCACGAGTGCCGCGACGACAACGGTGGCAACCACGACCGTCAGCAGCGCCAGCACGCTCGCCGAGCCGAGCGGCATCGGCAGCTCGGTGACGAGCCAGGACCGGGCCAGGATCCGCGCGGACACATACCCGCCGATCAGCCCGACAGGTGTGGCGATGATGACCATCAGGGCCGGTTCGAGAAGGCCGAGCAGCCACATCTGGCGCCGGGAGTACCCCCGAAGGGAGGCCAGCGCGAGCTCGGAGCGGCGCACCTCCATCGACGCCGAGAGCAGCCGCAGGAGCAGCACCAGGGCGACCAGCACCACGGAAACTACCGCAGGCGCCACCGTGGAGCGCGCCGTCGACGACCGCTGCCGCGTCTCGTGCAGGATCGTGGCGAGCTGGTTGCCAGGCTCGGGCTTCAGACCACTCAGTCTGAGGTCGCCGGCGGCTTGCGCGGCCTGCAGTTCCTTGACCGCACGGGCAGCAGACTGCAGGTCCGACACCGACGTGCTTGGCGTGACGACGAGCCGTCGGGTTGCCGTCACGAACGCCGGCGGAAGAGTGATGCTGTCGAACGTCTGCGGGCTGGTGATGAGAGGAGCCGGGCTGTACGGCGTCGGGGCGGGCAGCGTCGGGGCCGGTGGCACGCTCGCCAGGTTGGCGAGGTCGAACCAGAAGTTCTCGTCTTTGGCGCGGGGCGCATACACCCCGACGACGTGCAACGGAATGCTCACACTCGGCAGGCGGAAGCGCTCGCCGACCCGGACCCCGGCGAAGCTGCTGTCGTGCCGCAGCACCAGCACCTCGCCCGGAGACGAGGGGCAGCGGCCAGTCAGCGCCAGGTGGGCGCAGGCGCCATGGGCAGCCAGCACCGTGGCCTCGCCGCCGACGCGGGAGCTGTAGATCCGCCCGGTCCACAGCATGGCGGTGGCCGGCGCGAACTGGTCGTTGAGCTGCTGGTCGGCGAGCTTGCGAGCCTCGGCGAGCGCCTCGGCGTACCCGCCTGGATCGAAGTGCCCGAGTCCGGTCTCGGGCGATCCCGTCTGGGGCGGGCTGTAGTCGAGCACCACCCCGGTCAGGAAGTTCGGCGCGGCCCGCAGCTTCGTCACGAGGTACGACGAGGCAGCACCGGTCTGGTACATCGGCCCGACGACGGCCGCCGCAACGGAGATCGCGGCAAGCAGCACCGAGCCCACCGTGAGCAACAGTCTCGACCGAAGGCCCCTCAGCCCGGTCCCGAGGAGGGACCAGAACGGTGAGCTGCCGCTCATGACCCAACCTCCCGAAGCAGCCTGGGCGGCGAAGACCGGGCCGTGCTGCGAAACGCGAGGTAGGTGACCAGCCCGGCGGTGGCCCCGGACGCCAGGGCGGTCACCGCGATCACGGAGAGGTTGGGCGTCGCATCGAGCGGAGGGGCGAAGAGCCACCCGGACACGAGGGGCAGGGCCGGCAGCAGGACGCGACATGCCGCCCAACCTGCGACCGAGGTGGAGACGAACGTGACGACGGCGAGCGCGGCGGCCTCTCGGCGGTACGCGCCGGCGATCTGTCCCGATCGCACCCCCGCGCTCCGCAGCCCGGCCGCCTCCTGGCGTCTCTGGCTCGTCTGCTGGGCGGCGGCCGAGGCGATACTCACCAGGGCGATGAGGGCCGCGAACCCCGCGACGAGGACATACAGCCGGGTTCCCTGGGCGCGTGGGGTGTCGTCGAGCCGCGCGAGTGTGCTCCGGTACGTCGTGGGGAGGCCGAGAACGTGGGTCGAGCGCAACGCCTCGATGACCTCGGTTGGGGTATCGGCCCGGGCGAGGATCCGCGCATCGGTGTCGTAGCTGCTTCCCCCCGCGCCCACAAGGACGCTCCCCAAGTCGAGCAGGGTGCCGCGTGTCCCCACGAACGGCAGCGCGGGAAGGGTGACGGTGACGTGGATCGGTCGTGCGGCACCGTCGACTCCTCCCACCGACGGATGGCCGGCCCTGCGGTCATAGACGACTCCCGGCGTCGCGATGCCCGTCTGGACCACGGTCGACGGGAACGTGGCAAGCGCTCCATCCACGCCGAAGCCACCGAAACCACGCCGCAGGTTGACGCTCAGCCCTCGAGCTACCCGGCTGCTCCTGATCTGGAACGGTGTCTGCTCGAGCTGGATGCCCGAAGTCGGTGCGAGGAGGTGCCTACCGGCGAACGACACGTCGAGCAGATGGAGGGGTGAACGGGTCCGTCCGGCGATATCGATCCGAGTCACGACACACGCCAGGCGGCACCCGCTGACCGTCGCGGAGAACCGACTCCGACCCGGCGGGGCCGGGGCCGCGTGACGCGGCTGCAGGGGGAGTGCCGCGATGACCAGGTCGCCCACGTCGTCGACGTACTCCAGGGAGATCGTCACATATGTCGCCTGCGGCAATGAGGCGGAGGTCATCGTCGCGGTCAGTACGTCGCCCGTGACGTAGCGGGCCTCCTGCGGCGTCGGGAGCCGGGTCAGGGCTCCGGTTAGCGGAGCCACGTCCGTGTCGGCGAAGAAGTCGCCGACGACGGTCCCCCACCGCTCCGCGTCGACGAACACCCGGCGCCCGGCAGGACTCTCGTCGGTGGTGTACGACGCGACGGCCGCCAGCCAGCTGCCTCGAGGATCGGCGAGGCGGGACGCGGCATATGCCGCCAGCGCACCCGAGGGGACCGGGTAGCTCACCGGCGCGCCTACCTGAAGCCTCGACCGCTGCTCCCGCCAGGCCTGCGCTGAGGTCGAGGCACTTGCCGCCACCCCGAACAGCACACCCGCCGCGACGATGGTCCGCACCATCGCGAGGCTGTCCGCGCGGCGCGACAACCGCCTCAGCGTGATGAACCAGCCGAGCTGGGCACTCTGCCGGCGTGGCACGACGACCGCGAGCGACGCGACGACCAGCCAGATGACGACCTGCCCCGCCGCCAGCCCCGCGATGGCAGGGGACATCAGCGTCACCCAGTCGACCCGATCCTTCGACGCCTCGTGGGCCTGATAGATCGAGACGACGGCGCCGACGACGAGCAGCACCTGGAAGAACAGGCCAACCGTGGTCGACGGGCGCGGTCTGCGGGCGCCCGTGAGCTGGACCAGCAACGGCGCCCGCAGGATCCGCCATCCGGAGGCGACCACGAGAAGGAGCATCCCCACCGTGACGATCCCGGCGGCGAGCCACTCCTGCCGGCTAAGGCTGTCGGGGGTGCCGGCCGGGAGCCAGGCACCGATGACGAGGTGGGTGACGAGCCGGCCGGCGAGAGCTCCGCCCACGGCGCCACCGATGACGACCAGGCATGGCTCCGCGACGGCGAACCCCAGCAGATGCAGACCCCGACGCCCGTGCAGCCGGGCCAACGCCAGCTCGTGCTCGCGCCGTCGCAGGGACTCCACGGACTGTGCGGCGAGCGCCACGAAACCGAGAAGCACCAGCGCGCCGGCGGAGCCTTGTGACACGTGGGTGAGTCGGCTGAACGCGACCGACACCACCGTCCCGGAGACGACCAGCATCGCGAGGACGAAGATCGAGAGCGAGAGCACCCGGCGGGAGAGGATGCCGCGCAGGACCACGGCGCTAGCCGCCGAACTCGGTGGTGAGCCGGGCCGCCGGCTCGACGCGGTCGGTGAGAACACCGGCGTCCATCACCACGTGCCGGTCCGCCGCAGCGACGACAGCGGGGTCATGAGTAGCGACCACGACGACGACGCCACGGTCGGCCTCGGCCCGTAGCTGGGCCATCACGTGCTCGCGGTTGCCCTCGTCGAGCTCGCTCGTCGGCTCGTCCGCGAGCAGGATGTCCGCCCCCACGGCGAAGCCCCGGGCGCATGCGACCCGCTGCATCTGTCCACCGGACAGCTCCTCTACCTGGCGGTCGCCGAGGTCGCCGATGTGGAACCGTCCCAGCTGCTCGTCGGCACTTCGGTTGGCGTCGGCGGGCGGGACACCGCGGGCTCGCAGGGCGATGGCGACGTTCTCCCGGGCGCTGAGGATCGGCACCAGGCCGTAGACCTGCAGGACGAATGCCACCTCAGGGCGGGGGTCGCCGTCCCCCTGCCACATCGGCAGCTCGCCGTACGACGCACTGCCGCGGGTCGGACGCTGCAGCCCGCCGGCGATCGACAGCACGGACGTCTTTCCCGAGCCCGATGGTCCCGACACCACGGTCACCTCACCGGGCCGGAAAACCAGGCTCATCGTGTGCAGGATCTGTCGTTCGCCGATGACCAGATGCACATCGTCGAGGTGCACAGCGTGAGCGCGCTCCGCGCGGAGGGCACCCCGCTCACTCATCATGGCCCCTTGTTGGTCCCGCCCTCACGGAGTGTCCCCCTCGGGATCTTCGGTTCCCGGCCGGCTGAGCAACACGCGGTCCCTGCTTTCCGGCTCGATCCGCACGAGGGTCCCGGGTGGCCACTCCCGTGCCACGTGGGCCGGTAGGTGGACGACGCCGTCCGCGCCCACGACGACGTACTCCGCACCCTCCCGGCCCTCCGACCCCACTCGGCCGCCCCGCATGGTGACGGTGCGGGGAAAGGTGTCGGCGACCTCAGGCTGGTGGGTTACCACGAGGATCGTCGTGCCGAACTCGTCACCGAGACCGTGGATCAGCTCGAGCATGTGGTCGCGGTCCTCGTGGCTGAGCTGGCTCGTCGGCTCGTCGGCGAGCAACAGCGCCGGCGACGACGTCACCGCGCAGGCGAGCGCGAGCCGCTGCCGCTGCCCGCCGGACATCGTCCGCACGACCTGGTCCGCCTGCTCGGCGAGGCCGAGCCTGCTGAGCAGCTCGGGGTCCGACATAGACGGCTGGCGGCCGGAGGTGCGGGTGGCCAGCTGCGAGAAACCGAGGTTCTGTCGTGCCGTGGCGTAGGGCAGCAGGTTGCGCGTGGCGCCCTGGAGAATCGTGCTCACCCGCGAGGCGCGGATCTTCGTCAGCTGGCGCTCGCTCATCCGGGAGATCTCGTCGTCCCCCAGGAAGATCTTGCCGGCCGACGGTCGCTGGATGCCGCCGAAGAGCGTGAGCAGCGTCGACTTGCCCGAGCCCGAAGGACCCAGGAACGCCACCCGCTCCCCCGGCTGCACCACGAGGTCGACGCCCTGCAGCGCGACCACGTCGTGGCCCGCGAACGTCTTGTACAGGTGGACGACCCCTTCACACCTCACCCCGATTCCCGACGCGTCCGCGGGGGGACTGAGCGGGGTCGGCGGCGCGCTCGTACCGAGCGGCTCGCCCGCAGGAGTCATCGTCAGCCCCGCTTCCCGCTCGTCGTACCCCAGGGCAGTCAACCGGCTCACGCCCGGGCTGACAACGGGCTCAGCCGACTGGCGGCCTCGTTGTTACGGAATCGATGTGAGTTCGCCGCCTGATCTGCCTGGCCGGCCAGGCAGATGCCCCCGCTGCCACGCAGATCTGGGTGGCCCAGGGGGTGCGTGCCTGGGAGGCCAGGCCACCCCACTTAGTGAGCCCCGTAAGTGGGCCGGGTGGCGGGTGTGGGCCGCGGCATACGGGTCCGACGACCCCGAGACCACCTGCTCGGCGAGGGTGTCGAGGGCGTCGTGCCCGTGCAGGTCGCCGAACCGCTCGCGAAGCGCCGTGAGGGCGATCGCCTCGATCTCGTCGCGGGCTCGGCGGGTACGGCGGACGGCGAGCTCGCCCGACTCGGCAAGGTCGGCCCAGTGCCGGTCGATGGCGGCCACCAGCTTGTCGATGCCCTCGCCGGTCTGGGCCACGGTGCTGACGATCGGCGGCCGCCAGACGCCCTCGACGGCTCCGAGGCTGAGCACCGACCTGAGGTCACGCACCACCTGGTGGGCGCCGTCGCGGTCGGCCTTGTTGACGACGTAGATGTCGCCGATCTCGAGGATGCCTGCCTTCGCGGCCTGGATGCCGTCGCCCATCCCGGGCGCTAGCAGCACGAGAGTGGTGTCGGCCTGACCCGCGATCTCCACCTCCGACTGCCCGACACCGACGGTCTCGACGATGACGACGTCGCAGCCTGCCGCGTCGAGGACCCGCAGCGCCTGCGGGGTGGCCCAGGCGAGCCCGCCGAGGCGGCCCCGGGTCGCCATCGACCTGATGTAGACGGCCTTGTCGGTGGCGTGGCCCTGCATCCGCACCCGGTCACCCAGGAGGGCGCCGCCGGAGAACGGCGAGGACGGGTCGACCGCGAGCACACCGACCCGCCGACCCTGCTCCCGCAGCGCCGTCACGAGGGCGGAGGTCGTGGTGGACTTGCCGACCCCGGGCGAGCCGGTGATGCCGATGACCTGAGCGCGGCCCGTATGAGGTGCCAGCAGCTCCGCGACCTCACGCACCAGCGGCGACGCGTCCTCCACCAGGGAGATCAGACGCGCCACGGCACGGGGTTCGCCTGCTCGGGCCCGTTCCACGAGGTCGGGGACCGATGTCTGGGCCCCGGCGCGGCGCCCGATGAGCCGGCGGGTCGTGGCGGTCGAGGGGCCTTCGCTCGGTCCGCAGGTCACGCCGACGGGACGCGGACGATCAGCGCGTCGCCCTGCCCGCCACCACCGCACAGGGCGGCCGCACCGACGCCGCCCCCGCGCCGCTGCAGCTCGAGGGCGAGGTGCAGCACGATCCGGGCGCCGGACATCCCGATCGGGTGTCCGAGCGCGATCGCGCCGCCGTTGACGTTGACCGCCTCGGCCTCGACGCCGAGCTCGCGGGTGCTGGCGATGCCGACCGCGGCGAACGCCTCGTTGATCTCGACGAGCCCGAGGTCGGTCACGGCGACGCCTTCTCGCCGGCACGCGGCGCGGATCGCCCGCGCCGGCTGCGACTGCAGCGTCGAGTCGGGACCGGCGACCTGGCCGGACGCGCCGATCTCCGCCAGCCACGTCAGGCCGAGCTCGGCCGCCTTCGCCTGGCTCATCACGACGACGGCGCAGGCGCCGTCGGAGATCTGGGAGGCCGAGCCTGCGGTGATCGTGCCGTCCTTGGAGAACGCCGGGCGCAGCTTGCCGAGGGACTCGACGCTGGTGTCGGCGCGGATGCCCTCGTCCTCGCTCACGACGAGCGGGTCGCCGCGACGCTGCGGAACCTCTACCGGGACCACCTCGTCGGCGAAGAGGCCGTTCTTCCAGGCGGCAGCGGCGAGCTGGTGGGAGCGGGCGGAGAAGGCGTCCTGCTCGGCCCGCGTGAGTGACTCGTCCGCGGCGTTACGGCTCTCGGTCAGGGCGCCCATCGCCTGGTCGGTGAACACGTCCCACAACCCGTCGTACGCCATATGGTCCCGGAGGGTGACGTCGCCGTACTTGTAGCCCTCTCGGGACTTCGTCATCAGATGTGGCGCGTTCGTCATCGACTCCATGCCCCCGGCGACCACGACCTCGCACTCCCCGGCTCGGATCAGCTGGTCGGCAAGGGCGATCGCGTTGATGCCCGACAGGCACACCTTGTTGATCGTCAGGGCGGGGACGTCCATCGAGATGCCACCCTTGACGGCGGCCTGACGGGCCGGGATCTGGCCGGCCCCGGCCTGCAGAACCTGCCCCATGATCACGTAGTCGACCTGGTCGGGCGAAACCCCGGACCTCTCCAGGGCACCTTTGATCGCGACCCCGCCGAGGTCGGTCGCCGACAGGTCCGTGAGGCCGCCGAGCAGGCGGCCGATGGGGGTCCGCGCCCCCGCGACAATGACAGATCCAGCCATCAGGCCCTCCAACGTCGACTCGTGGTCGCTGTGAACGATACCGAGCGTGGTGCGCCGCCGCGAAGCCGTGTCGACGCAGGGTGGTGTCGATCGCGTCACAGCCGTTGGCGGGCCGGGCGCGGGTCCACGACGATAGGCGGATGGACCCCGAGGTGTTCCCACCCGGCTTGATCACCGCTGTCGACCACGTCGGTATCGCCGTACCCGACATCGACGAGGCAGTCGCCTTCTATGCGAAGCGCTTCGGGTTCCCGCTCGTCCACGAGGAGGTCAACGAGGCCGAGGGCGTCCGCGAGGCGATGGTCGCGGTCGGCGACTCCGGCACCTGCCTCCAGCTGCTCGCGCCGCTGTGGCCGGACTCCACGATCTCCAGGTTTCTCGACCGGTCGGGACCCGGTGTCCAGCAGGTCGCCTACCGCGTCACCAGCATCGACGTCGCGATGGCCGCCGTGCGCGCTCAGGGCATGCGGTTGGTGTACGACGAGGCGCGGCGCGGCACCGCCGGCAGCCGGATCAACTTCATCCACCCGAAGGACGCGGGCGGCGTGCTCGTCGAGCTGGTGGAGCCGGCTCCGAACGGAACAAGCGGGTGAATGTGAACTTCTCCGACCACGTCTACGCTGAGCTGACCAGGCTCGCCTCCGAGTCGGGCAAGACTCTCTCCGATGTCCAGCGCGGGCGCGCTCGGCGTCGCCACCCTGAACCATTACTCGGGCCAACCAGGAGTTCCGTATGCGGGAGGTGCTGAGCGCCATCCTCGCCGGTGACACGCCGCGCGAGGACTTCGCGAGGCTCCCGCTTCCCGAGTCCTACCGCGGGGTGACGGTCCACGAGGACGAGGTCGAGATGTTCGAGGGCCTCGATTCGTCGGACAAGGATCCGCGCCGCAGCCTGCACCTCGACGAGGTGCCGGTGCCCGAGCTCGGTCCGGGCGAGGCGCTCGTGGCGGTGATGGCGTCGGCCATCAACTACAACACCGTATGGACGAGCATCTTCGAGCCGGTACCGACGTTCTCGTTCCTGCGCAGGTACGGGAAGCTGTCGCCGATCTCGAGACGCCACGACCTGCCCTACCACGTGGTCGGGTCCGACCTCGCCGGCGTCGTCCTGCGCACCGGTGCCGGCGTGCACACCTGGCAGGCGGGCGACGAGGTGGTGGCGCACTGCCTGTCCGTCGAGCTGGAGAATCCCGACGGCCACAACGACACGATGCTCGACCCCGAGCAGCGAATCTGGGGTTTCGAGACGAACTTCGGCGGCCTCGCCGAGCTGGCGCTGGTGAAGTCGAACCAGCTGATGCCCAAGCCCGCCCACCTCACGTGGGAGGAGGCCGCCTGTCCGGGTCTGGTGAACTCGACGGCGTACCGACAGCTCGTTTCCAGGAACGGCGCCGCGATGAAGCAGGGCGACACCGTGCTCATCTGGGGGGCGTCGGGCGGGCTCGGGTCGTATGCCACCCAGCTCGCCCTGAACGGCGGCGCGCTCCCCGTTTGCATCGTGTCGTCACCGGACAAGGCCGACCTCTGCCGGGCGATGGGGGCCGAGCTGATCATCGACCGGCGAGCGGAGGACTACCGGTTCTGGAGCGACGACCACACCCAGGACCCGGCGGAGTGGCGACGTTTCGGAGCCCGCATCCGCGAGCTCACCGGAGGAGACGACCCCGACATCGTGCTCGAGCACCCGGGACGGGAGACGTTCGGCGCCTCGACCTTCGTCGCGCGGCGTGGCGGCACGATCGTCACCTGCGCGTCGACATCCGGCTACCTGCACGAGTACGACAACCGGTATCTGTGGATGAACCTCAAGCGGATCATCGGCTCGCACTTCGCCAACTACCGCGAAGCCTGGGAGGCGAACCGGTTGATCGCGCGCGGGTTCGTGCACCCGACACTCAGCAAGGCGCACCCGCTGGCGGACACCGGGACCGCCGCCTACGAGGTCCATCGCAACCAGCACCAGGGCAAGGTCGGAGTACTGTGCCTTGCACCCGATTCCGGTCTCGGAGTCCGAGACGACGCGTTGCGGGAGCGCCATCTGGACGCCATCACCCGGTTCAGCGGCGTATAGCCACGACGGACCGCCAGGACATGTCACGATGGCGATGCAACACTCAACGCCCCAGGCTCAAGTACCCCTACCCGGACCGAGGGAACGCAGACACCGATGACCGAACAGCCACCTCCGACGCAGCGCGGACTGTCCATCTTCGAGCCGCCCGGCGCCGGCGCGACGCCAGGCGACCCGCCCTCGCCACGACCAGCGGCCGGCGGCTCGTCCGTGCACCACGGCTCGCCGCCAGCGGGTGAGCGTCCGACGTTCCCCGTCGTACGGCGTGGGGGCTACGACCGGTCGGCGGTCGACGCGTACGTCCTACAAGCGGCGTCGACCAGCACGAGCGCGGCGCAGAAAGCGCAGTCGTCCCAGCAGGAGGTCGGGCGCCTCCGTGACCAGGTCGCCGAGCTCGAGCATCGCCTCGCGGAGTCCGCGACGCCCACCTATGCCGGGCTGGGAGGGCGGGCCGCGACCGTGCTCCGACTCGCCCAGGAGGAGGCCGACGCCGTTCGCTCCCGTGCGCAGCAGGCGGCTGACGAGTCCCGAAGCCGCATCCACAACGAGGCGGCCGCGCTGCGCGCCGACGCGGAGAAGGAAGCGGAGGACATCCGCTCCGTGCAGATGCGGGAGATCGACGAGCGTCGGTCCTCGGTGCTCGCCGAGGCCGAGCAGGAGCGGTCCCTGGCCCGGGCGGAGGCCCAGGACATCCTCGCGTCCGCGAACCGAGAGGCCGAACAGCTACGGCTGGCTGCCCAGCAGGAGGTCAGCTCCTTGCGGACGACGGCCAAGCGTGAGGCCGAGCAGCTCCGTGCGGCCGCCGACCGGGAGACCATGGAGGCCCGCCGGACGCTTGCGGTCGAGAGGGAGCGGCTGACCAAGGAGGCCGCCGAGCGTCATTCCACTGCCGTCGCCGAGACCGACCGGCTGGTCCAGGAGGCGGAGACCCGGGCCAACGGCGCCGAGACACGCGCCCGCGAGGCCATCGCGGTGTCCACAAAGCACCGGGAGCAGGCGACGGGCGAGAGCGAGAAGACGTTGGCCCGCTCGCGACGAGAGGGTGAGCAGATCGTGACGGCGGCGCGCAAGCAGGCGCAGCAGATCGTCACCAACGCACAGGCCGACGCCGACCGGCGCCAGGCGGCCACGCACCAAGACCTGGAGGCCCTGCAGGCCAGGCGTGACGGCATCGTCGCCCAACTCGGGCAGCTGCAGGACGTGCTGCGGTCGTTCTCGAGCTCGGACGCCGAGCCCGTCGCCGACGAGCAGCCACCAGCGCACGACGGTCCTCCCGCCGAAGACACGCCTCCCGAAGCCACGCCCGAGACAGCGCCCGAGTCCCAAGACCGCGACTCCTCGCCACCCGCCTGACCCTGCACGTGGTGGCGGAGTCACTGTGCCAAGGTTGACCCATGTCGGCACCCGCGGAGTCTTCGCATCCCCTCGAGACGCTGTCCGGTACCGCCGAGCCAGTGTCACCCGCGGGTGAGGACACTCCGAGCAGGCGGGACGACCGGGACCGCGAGACGGACCCAGACGAGGAACCGTTCGGCACACCGGGGCCGCCGTTGTCGCGGCACTCGCCCTTCTACAAGGGGTTCTGGGCCGGACTAGGGTTCATCGTCGCGCTCCTTCTCGCGCTGGCCGTGCGCGAGGCGAAGTCCGTGATCGTCCTCGTCTTGGTGTCGATCTTCCTGGCGGTCGGCCTCAACCCACTTGTCGAGTGGTTCCAGCGCCGCGGCGTCAAACGTCCCGCCGCCGTGCTGATCGTCACCCTCGGACTGCTGGGCGTCGTGGCCCTGTTCATCGTCTCGCTGGTGCCGGTGCTTCGCGACCAGGTCGAGGCGCTCATCACGAACACACCCGGATGGCTCGAGTCGCTGCGCCAGAACAAGACCATCGAGCGTCTCGACGGCAAGTACCACGTGATCGACAAGGCCACGGAGAAGCTCCAGGACCCCGAGCTCGCGCAGACGGCGTTCGGCAGCCTCTTCAGCGTCGGCCTGGCCGTCCTGAGCGGGTTCCTCGACGCGTTCATCATCTTCGTGCTGACGCTCTACCTCCTGTCGGCGCTGCCGGAGATCAAGAACGCCTGCTACCTGTTGGCGCCGGCTTCGCGGCGGGAGCGGGTGACCCACCTCGGCGACGAGATCCTGCGAGGCGTCGGCGGATACGTGTCGGGCGCCTTCATCGTTGCCCTGTGCGCTGGGACGACGTCGTTCGTCTTCCTCGAGATCGTCGGGCTGGGCAAGTATGCCCTCGCGCTTGCTCTCGTCGTCGCGATCTTGGACTTCATCCCCCTTGTCGGAGCCACCATCGCGGCGGTGCTGGTCTCCGTCATCGGCTTCGCGACCTCGATCGGCCCCGGGATCGCCTGCGTCGTCTTCTACCTGATCTACCAGCAGATCGAGAACTACGTGCTCTACCCGCGCGTCATGCGGTCGTCCGTCGACGTGCCGGGTGTCGTGACCGTGGTCGCGGTGCTGCTCGGCGCGTCGCTGATGGGCGTCGTGGGTGCCATGCTGGCGATCCCGATGGCCGCGGCCGCGCTGCTCCTGGTGCGCGAGATCGTCGTACGGCGCCAGGCCGAGTCCTAGCCCGGAACCCGGCGGATGAGCGAGCCGCCACCACCACCTCCGCCGCCGCCGGGGGAATTTGCCTGGCTCACGTGGCAACGGCCCCCTCCGCCCGGCAGATCTGCGTGGCAAAGGGGGCGCCTGCCTCGCCGGCCAGGCAGGTGCGCGGGCCGGTCGGCCAGCCACCCCTAGGGGTCGCGGGGCCGGCCGAGGATGGACGGTTCCGCATGCAGCATCTCGCCGGACCAGGTCGTCGGAAGTGGTGAGGCAGCCGGGTTGAGCCGCTGCACGACGAGGTCGAGCACGGTGTCGGCCTGCCCCACCCAGAGATGCTTCCCGTCGGGCACCGCCACCACCTCGGCCTGCGGGATGGTCGCGAACCGCCGGCGCGCCTCGTCGGGGCGCAGGTAGTCGTCGTACTCGGGCACGATCGCCACGACGGGCTGGCCCGACGCCGCCCATGTCATCAGGTCGCTCTCGGTGGCGGCCCTGAGCGGCGGCGAGAGCAGCACCGCGCCGACGATTGGCTGCAGGTTGCCGTACCGCAGCGCGAGCTCGGTGCCGAACGACCAGCCGACGAGCCAGCACCGAGGGAGTCCGGCACGTTCGACGTACTCGACGGCTGCGGTCACATCGAGTCGCTCGTCCACCCCGTTGTCGAACACGCCCTCGCTCGTGCCCTGCACGCTCGACGTCCCGCGGGTGTTGAAGCGGACCACCGCGAGCTCGGACAGGGCGGGGAGCCGGGCGGCGGCCTTGCGGAAGATCTGGCTGTCCATCATGCCGCCGTGCGTCGGCAGCGGATGGAGGCAGAGCATCGTCGCGACGGGCTCGCCATCGGGCGGCAGCGCGACCTCGCCGACCAGGCTCAGGCCGTCCGAGGTGCTCAGCGTGAGCGCCGCCCGCCGCGCCGGGAGCACCGAGTTGGCCCGGATCCGTTGGCTACCGCTCACCCGGCACGCTCACCGTCGGTCGCAGACACGCTGGCCTCAGCGCGACGAGTAGTCGCGGAAACCGCGCCCGGTCTTGCGACCGAGGTAGCCCGCGGTGACCAGGTGCTCGAGGAGGGGCGCGGGAGCGAAGCCGGGCTCACGGAACTCGAGGTAGAGCTGGCGCTCGATCGCGAGGGACACGTCGTTGCCGACGACGTCGAGCAGCTCGAACGGTCCCATCGGCAGCGCACACCCTTGTTTCATTGCGGTGTCGATGTCGTCGGCGTCCGCGTAATGCGCCTCCAGCATGCGCACGGCGTCGTTCAGGTAGGGGAACAGCAGGGCGTTGACGACGAAGCCGGCCCGGTCACCGCAGGCCACCGGGTGCTTGCCGAGAACGCCGCACAATGCCCGCACCGTCTCGGTCACGTCAGCGGCAGTCGAGACGGTCGAGACCACCTCGACGAGGTCCATCACCTGCGCCGGGTTGAAGAAATGCATGCCGACCACGTCGGAGGACCGGCTGGTCACCGAAGCGACTTCGATCACCGGCAGTGAGGAGGTGGTGGTCGCGAGGATCGCCCCTGGCTTGCAGATCTCGTCGAGGTTCTCGAAGAGTGCCTTCTTGACGCTGAGGTCCTCGGCGACGGCTTCGACGACCAGGTCGGCGCCCGCCAGGTCGTCGAGCCGGGTCGAGCCGTGGATCATCGCGAGCGCGGCCGACCGGGACGGCTCGTCGAGCCGGCCGCGCTGCACCGCCTTCTGCAGGCTTCGCTCGACCGCCTCATGGACCCGTGCCACCTTCTCGGGACTGCGGGTGACGAAGGTGACCTCCATGCCGGCCCTGGCGAACACCTCGACGATCCCGGTCGCCATCGTGCCGGAGCCGACGACGCCCACCTGCGCGACGGGACGCCGTAGCCTGGGCGCCGAGTCGGCTGTGGGCGTCTCACCGTCGGTGACCACGACCGGGCTGTCGGCGGCCTCGTAGGTGTAGAAGCCGCGCCCGGTCTTGCGACCGAGCAGGCCAGCGGTCACCATCTGCTTGAGGATCGGGGCTGGCGCGTGGAGCCGGTTGCGCCCCTGGCGGTACATCGTCTCGAGGATCTCGTACGCCGTGTCGAGCCCGATCAGGTCCAGGAGTGCGAGCGGACCCATCGGGTAGCGGCAGCCCAGCCTCATCGCGGCGTCGATGTCCTCCCGGGAGGCGTAGTGGCTCTCGTACATCGAGGTCGCGTGGTTGAGGTAGCCGAAGAGCAGTGCGTTCGCGATGAAACCCGCCTTGTCGCCAACCGAGACGGGATTCTTGCCCAGGCGACGCGCTAGCGCCTGCATGTCCTCGACGACCTCCGGCTCGGTGACGACAGTGCGGATCACCTCGACGAACTGCTGCACGGGTGCCGGGTTGAAGAAGTGCATTCCGATGACCCGGCCCGGCTGCGAGGTGGCCGCGGAGATCTCGGTGACGCTCAGCGACGACGTGTTGGTGGCCAGGATCGCATCGGACGAGACGATCTCGTCGAGCTGCTGGAAGATGCTGCGCTTCAGGTCGAGACGCTCGACGACGGCCTCGACGACGAGGTCGCACTCCTTGAGGTCGCTGAGCGACGTGGTCAGCGTGAGGCGGTCGAACAGCGCCTGCTGCTCCTCCGGCTGCAGCTTGCCGCGCTTGACCGCGCGGTCGGTCGAGTGCTGCACGTGGGCCCGGCCCCGCTCGACCTGGTCGTCGCCCTGTTCCACACCGATGACCGCGAAGCCGTTGCGGGCAAAGACTTCCACGATCCCGGCTCCCATCGTGCCGAGCCCGACGACGCCGATCGTGGTGAACTCTCGTGCCATGGCGTGAGTCTGCCACGAGCCCGGTGGCCTCGACTCGACAGGGCGCGCGAGACTTGGCCTCGTGCGTCTCGTCATCGCTCGCTGCCAGGTCGACTACGCGGGACGTCTCACCGCGCACCTGCCGATGGCGACCCGGCTGCTGATTGTCAAGGCGGACGGGTCGGTGCTCGTGCACTCGGACGGCGGCTCCTACAAGCCCCTCAACTGGATGTCGCCGCCGTGCACCCTCCTCGAAGGCGCCACGCACGACGGCACCGTCGAGTGGGTGGTCGAGGCCAAGGGCGGGGACACGCTGCGCATCCTCATCGAGGACGTGCTCGCCGACTCGTCGTACCACCTCGGCAGCGACCCGGGGCTGCAGAAGGACGGCGTCGAGAAGCACCTCCAGGAGCTGCTCTCCGACCACCCCGCGCAGCTCGGCGACGGGGTGTCGCTGGTACGGCGGGAGTACCCCACCGCCATCGGGCCGGTCGACCTGCTCTGCCGCGACGGCGCGGGCACGGTCGCCGTCGAGATCAAGCGCCGCGGAGAGATCGACGGGGTCGAGCAGCTGACCCGCTACCTCGACCTGCTCAACCGTGACCCCTTGCTGGCTCCGGTGCGAGGCGTGTTCGCGGCGCAGGAGATCAAGCCGCAGGCGCGCACCCTCGCCGCCGATCGAGGCATCACCTGCGTCGTCGTCGACTACGACGAGCTCCGCGGCATGGACGACCCCGCAGCCCGGCTCTTCTGACCGGACACAAATCGCCACTCAGCACGCAAAGCGCGTCAGAACCCACCACCGTCGAAGCCGCCACCACCGTCGAAGCCCCCACCGCCGTCGAAGCCGCCACCGTCGTAGCCTCCGCCGTCATAGCCGCCGCCATCGCCCCCCGACCCTTGGTCACTGCCGGCGTCGTAGCCCTGGTCGTACCCGCTGTCATATCCCTGGTCGAAACCGCCGTAGCCGCCGTCCAACGTGCCGCCGATCATGGTTCCGACGAACAGCATCTGCATCGCGCCGAACGCGCCGAAGTAGCCGGCCGTCCACGGCTGGTAGGCCGGTCCCGCCTGCCAGTAGGGCATCCGCTCCGGACCCACCATCACCTGTCGGGTCATCGGCTCGGCGCCCGAGGCGATGCGGTCCGCGTCGGCGGCGCACACGGGAACAGGACGGGTGGATCCGCTCGACGGGGACCAGTCGACGTCCTGCGTCGACGGCCCGTGCTGCGGGTTGAAGAAGCACGGCGGCCGGCGTTCGGGAAGCGGCTCTCCGGCGGCGCGGGCTCGCACGCAGGCGATCGCATAGCGACCGTCCTCGAGGATCTCCGTGACGTGCCTGACCTGCTCGGGATGCGTCACGGCCGCCACCGACTCCTTCGCGGCCTCATAGCCGTCGAGCGCCCGCTGGTAGTCCTGCCGGGTAGCGGTGTCGAGCTCATGGCCGGCGAGGTCGAGGTCGAGCGCACGGAGGTCGTCGCCGAAGACGGTGACGTCCTCGTCGGCGGAGCGCTTCACCGACTCCAGCTCGTCTGCCGAGAACTCCCGCGTGCGGCGTCCACGACCCAGGGTGCCGACGGCACCGCCCTCCCGTCCCTGCGACCGCATCCTCATCAGCGCGACAAGCGCAAACACCACCAGCACTATCAGGACCCACGTCATCTGTCCTTCGCCTCCTCCTGGTCGACGAGCGCCACGGCCCACGGCACATCCCCGGTTACCGCGACGACCGCTCCGCCCTGTCCACGACAAGTGCACCACACGCCGAGCGCACAGCGTGTGCTCGACCTCGAGCCGCGCCTGAGGAAGGCTCAGGAGTGCCATCGTTGGGGGAGACGGCCACAGATCTGGACGCCGTTGATCGCTAGGGTCGGACCATGCCAGACCTGCAGGTCCGTGACCTGACTCTCGAGGACCATGACGCGGCACTCGACGTTCGGCTCCGGTCCTTCGGGGCTCTGTCGGGCGACGCTCGCACGTGGTGGGACGGCCTCTTCGAGCGCACGACTGCCGCACGTCGGGCGCTGGGGGTGGTTGCCGGTGACCAGCTGGTGGCGATGACGCGGATCCACGAGTACCGCCAGCTCTGGGGCGGCCGCGCACTCCCGATGGCCGGCATCGCCGGGGTCGTCGTCGCTCCGGAGTGGCGCGGTCGTGGCGTGGCGCGGCTGTTGATGGTGGCGACCCTGGCGCGAGCGGTGGAACTGGGTGATGTGCTCTCGGTGCTGTTCCCGGCCGTCGCGGCGCCGTACCGTCGGCTCGGCTGGGAGATGGCAGGGGCGACGTCGCGCACCAGCCTTCCTGCCGAGGCACTGCGCGACCTCAGGGCTCCCGAGGTCCGCGTACGACGGGCAACTGCCGCCGACACCGACCAGATCGTCGAGTTGATGCGCCGGGAGGCAGCCCTCAGCCGGTATTGCGGACCGTTGGAGCTCACCGCTGACGACGTCCGCCACCTGCTCGCAGACAGTGACAACTTCTGCTATGTCGCCCCGGACGGCTTCCTCGCCTACGCGTGGGACGGCGACGATCTCCGGGTCGAGCGGCTGGTGGCCGAGAGCACCGAGACGACGCGTGCGCTGTGGGCGGTCGTCGGGTCCGGGGCCTCGGTCGTCCGTCGCGTGCGCACCTACCTGCCGGCGCAGGACCCGATCCACTGGATCCTGGACGGCAAGGCCGAGCCTGAGGTGCAAGAGGACCGCTGGATGCTGCGGGTGCTCGACGCGCCGACGGCGATAGCCGCGCGAGGGTTTCCCGCTGGCATCAGCGTCCAGGTGCCACTCGAGCTGGTGGATCCCTGGGCCGACCGCTGCGACGGTTCATTCCGTCTTCGGGTGGACGATGGCTCCGGCGAGCTGATACCTGCGGAGGTGTCGAGCGGCGCCGTGACGCTCGGCCCCAACGGTCTCGCCGCCCTGTACGCCGGCACGCCGATGTCGACGCTGCGCAGGTCAGGGCTCGCTGAGCGCGGCAGCGCCCGCCATGACGAGTTGCTCGACGCCGCGTTCGCCTCGCGACCTTTCATGGTCGACAGCTTCTGACGCTCAGCTCGTCTCGTGCGCGGTTGCGTCCCAGTCGCGGCCTCGCGACGATGAGGGAGTGACCACCCACGAGTACGACTACGACCTGCTTGTCGTCGGCAGCGGACCCGGCGGGCAGCGCGCCGCTGTGGCGGCGGCGAAGCTCGGCAAGCGGGTGGCTGTCGTGGACCGTCGCAGCATGGTCGGCGGCGTCTGCATCAACACCGGGACGATTCCGAGCAAGACGCTGCGCGAGGCGGTGCTCTACCTGACCGGGATGGCACAGCGCGACATGTACGGCGCCAGCTACCGGGTCAAGGACGAGATCCAGATTTCCGACCTGACCGCCCGCACCCAGTACGTCATCGGGCGCGAGGTCGAGGTCGTGCGCAGCCAGCTGCTGCGCAACCACATCCACCTGCTCGCCGGCACCGCGACATTCGTCGACCCCCACACGCTCCGCATCGAAGGTCATGAACGCCTCACGGTGTCGGCCGACAAGATCGTGCTCGCGCCGGGCACCCAGCCGGCCCGGCCGTCGCACGTCGAGTTCGACGAGGGCAATGTGGTCGACTCCGATGGCATCTTGGCGCTCGAGGCCATCCCAGCTTCCATGCTGGTCGTCGGGGCCGGCGTTATCGGCATCGAGTATGCATCGATGTTCGCCGCCCTCGGCACCCGGGTGACTGTCGTCGACCAGCGGTCCAGCATGCTGGACTTCTGTGACGACGAGATCATCGAGTCGCTGCGCTTCCACCTCCGTGACCTCGCCGTCTCCTTCCGGTTCGGCGAGCAGGTCGAGAAGGTCGAGGTAGGGCCGAAGGGCACGATCACCAGCCTGGCAAGCGGAAAACGCATCCCGGCAGACACGGTGATGTACTCTGCCGGGCGTCAGGGTGCCACCACCGAGCTGGCACTCGACAAGGCGGGCATCGTCGCGGACAAGCGAGGCAGGATCGAGGTCGACGCGACGTACCGGACGAACGTGGAGCACATCTACGCCGTCGGAGACGTCATCGGTTTTCCGGCACTGGCTGCGACGAGCATGGAGCAAGGCAGGTTGGCCGGGCTGCATGCCATGGGCGAGAGCACCCGCAGCCTGACCGCGTTGCAACCGATCGGCATCTACACGATCCCGGAGATCTCGTACGTCGGTGCCACCGAGACCGAGCTCACGGAGAGGGCAGTCCCCTATGAGATCGGGCTCTCCCGCTACCGGGAGCTCGCCCGGGGCACGATCGTCGGCGACTCCTACGGCATGCTCAAGCTCATCGTCCACGCCACCGAACGCACGATCCTGGGCGTGCACATCTTCGGGACCGGCGCGACGGATCTCGTGCACATCGGCCAGGCGGTGATGGGGTGTGGAGGGACCATCGACTACCTCGTCGACACGGTGTTCAACTACCCGACACTGTCCGAGGCCTACAAGGTCGCAGCACTCGACGCGACGAACAAGCTGCGCACGCTCGACCGGCTGCTGTCCTGACCTGTCGGCCGCCGCCCCCTCATCGGAGCGGAACGAACGCGTAGTGCCCGACCCGCCGTACGTCGACCGCACCCTCGGCGTCCCGGTCGACGACCGACAGCCTCCCGGCGACGGGAATGACCATGCGCCCACCCCGGTCCAGCTGGTCGACCAGGGCCTGCGGCAGGTCGCGAGCCTCGGCCGAGACCAGGATCTTGTCGTACGGCGCATCGTCGGACAGGCCGAGTCGATCGGGGTCCGCCTGCCTGATGGTGGCCCACCCGAAGGAGTAGCGGGCAATGTTCTGCATGCCCCAGTCCACGAGCTCGGGAATCCGCTCGACCCCGAAGACGCGGCCGGTCTGCGTGACCAGGGTGGCAAGAAGCGCCGTCGTCCAGGCGGAGCCGCTGCCGACATCCAGCACCCGGTCTCCCGGTCGCGGATCGAGCAGCATGAGCATGTTCCGCACGGTGGTCGGCTGCGAGTTGGTCTGGCCGTGCCCGATGAACAATGGCCGGTCCTGGGCCGCGAGGCTCTGCTGCTCCGCCGTGAGGAAGTCAGCACGCTCCACGGCGGCGAACGCAGCCGTCACCCGGTCCCGAACCGCGGTCATCCCTGGCCTACTGGTTGACGAACCGGGCTACCGTACGGTCTGTGACCGGGCGGTAGCCGAGCTGCTGGTAGATCGAGTTGGACGTGGGGTTCGCGAGATCGGTGAAGAGAACCACCTGGTCGGCATGCTCGAGGGCATCTCGCGTGCAGGTCGCCGTCACCGCTGCGGCAAAGCCGCGGCGACGGTGCTCCGGTGGCGTGTAGACGGGCCCGATCCTGGCGACCCCGACCGCAGGTCGCTGCCTCGCCGCGAGAGACACCACCTCGCCGCCCTCGTCCTCCCACAGCCAGATCCGCCCGTCGGCGATCCGGTCACGCACCGTCCAAGCGACATCGCCCCGACCCATCCCGGCTTCGTCGTGGAACGCGAGGAACCACCGCATCGCGAGGTCCGCGTCGGCGTCGATGCCTCTCCGGGGTCGGCCTGGTGGCGGGGGCGACGGCTCGACAAGTACGTCGAGGCCGTAGAGCCGCGTCCGGAACGAGACCTCCGCGCGCCGGCCCGTACCGTCCAGCCAGGCCGCACTGAACTCCGCGACGACGCCGACGTCACCGTTCACCCCCGGCAGCACGGCGCCATGGGTTCGGAGCGCGTCGACGAGATCGGCCACACCTCCTTCGGGGACCACCGCGAGCAGCAGCTCATAGGGCGGCGTCATCAAGACTGCCCCCGAGGGAGGACCGTCGTACCACGCGAGCAGGATGGGCTCGTCAGAGGTCCGCTCGCCCATCCCCCCACTTCGCAACCCGTCGAGGACGGTCAGCGGGACGGTGTTCCGCACGGGATCGCGGGTGAGCAACGCGCGCACCTTCTCGGCGTACGTCTCGATATCGGCGGTGAACTCCCATCCCATCGGCCAACGATAGGCGCTGTTCGCTAGCCGAGTGCGGTAGTAGACGAGCTTGTTCGGTGACCTGCCGTCGACCCGGCCCAGCCGTGCCTTGGTCGACTTGCCGGCGACCAGGGTGTGCGGCACACCACGTCAGGCGCGAAGAGAGTGCGCGGAGCGAATCGTCTCGACGATCTGTCCGATGATCGCCGTGAGTCCGAAGTCCTTGGAAGTGAACACGGCCGCCACTCCGAGCTGGACGAGTCTGACCGCATCCGCTGCTGGCACGATGCCGCCAACCACGACGGGGATCTCGCCGGCGCCGGCGGCGCGCAGACCCTCGAGGATCGTCGGGACCAGCTCCATGTGCGAGCCGGACAGGATCGAGATGCCGACGCAGTGCACGTCCTCCGCGACCGCCGCCGCGACGATCTCGTCCGAGGTCAGCCTGATGCCCTGGTAGACGACTTCGAACCCGGCGTCGCGGGCGCGCACGGCAACCTGCTCGGCGCCGTTGCTGTGGCCGTCCAGCCCGGGCTTGGCGATGAGCAGCCGCAGCCGGCCGCCGAGCTCCTCCCCCGTCGAGCGCACCCTGTCCCGCACGGCCCGCAGCTCGTCGCCTGCCTCCGCGGAACCGACCGCGCCACCGACGCCGGTAGGAGCGCGGTACTCACCGAACACCTCGCGCAGGACGCCGGCCCATTCCCCCGTCGTTGCCCCAGCCCGGGCGGCGGCCAGGGTTGCCGGCATCAGGTTCTCCGATGTGCCTGCCTGCTCGCGGAGCCGGCCCAGTGTCGTGCCGACCTCGCGCTCGTCACGCTCCGCGCGCCACCTGCCCAGTGAGTCGAGCGCGGCCCGCTCCGCGTCGGGATCCGACGCCTGGATCGCGGAGTCGAGGTCCGCGGTCAGCGGCGACTCCTCCGTCTCCACGAAGGCGTTGACACCGACCACGACGTCCTCCCCGGACTCGATGCGCGCGCGCCGGCGGGCGTGGGAGGCCACCAGCTCCTGCTTCAGGTAGCCGGACTCGATGGCGGCGACCGCACCACCCATCGCCTGCACCCGCTCCATCTCGGTGCTCGCCTGCTCGACCAGCTCGGCAACCTTGGCCTCGATCACGTGCGACCCGGCGAAGATGTCGTCGTACTCCAACAGGTCGGACTCGAAGGCGAGCACCTGTTGAAGCCGCAGCGACCATTGCTGGTCCCACGGTCGCGGGAGCCCGAGGGCCTCGTTCCAGGCAGGGAGCTGGACGGCCCGGGCGCGGGCGTCCTTCGACAACGTGACGCCGAGCATCTCGAGCACGATTCGCTGCACGTTGTTCTCGGGCTGCGCCTCGGTGAGGCCGAGCGAGTTCACCTGCACGCCATAGCGGAACCTGCGGTGTCGCTCGTCCTCGACGGCGTAGCGCTCTCGCGTCAACCCGTCCCACATCCTCGCGAACGCGCGCATCTTGGCCGTCTCCTCGACGAAGCGCACCCCGGCGTTGACGAAGAACGACATCCGTCCGACCACCGCACCGAAGCGCTCCGGCGGGACCTGGCCGGAGTCTCGGACGGCGTCGAGCACCGCGATCGCAGTGCACATCGCGAACGCCAGCTCCTGCACGGGCGTGGCCCCGGCCTCCTGCAGGTGGTAGCTGCAGATGTTGATCGGGTTCCACGCCGGCAGCTGTGAGACGGTATAGGCGATCAGGTCAGTGGTCAGCCGCATCGATGCCGTCGGCGGGAACACATACGTGCCGCGTGACAGGTACTCCTTGATGATGTCGTTCTGCGTCGTACCGGCAAGCGCGCCCAGGTCGGCTCCCTGCTCCTCGGCCACCACCTGGTAGAGCGCGAGCAGCCACATGGCCGTGGCGTTGATGGTCATCGACGTGTTCGTCTCGGCGAGCGGGATCTCCTCGAACAGCCGGCGCATCTCGCCCAGGTGCGGCAGCGGCACCCCTACCTTGCCGACCTCGCCGCGGGCGAGCGGTGAGTCGGCGTCGTAGCCGGTCTGCGTGGGCAGGTCGAACGCCACTGACAGGCCGGTCTGGCCCTTGGCCAGGTTGCGGCGAAAGAGCGCGTTGGAGTCGCGGGCCGAGCTGTGGCCGGCGTAGGTCCGCATGACCCAGGGCGCGTCGCGCTTGGCCGCGTTCATACGGGGACTGTACGGCGTGCCGAGCCACTGGTGGCCGACGTGTGGACCGTCTCACGTCCCCCCGACGCGGACGTGGTGGGAGCCGGTCAGGCGGACAGCTGGACGTGCGCGCGGTCGACGTGGAGGATGCGGTTGAGCCGGGTCACGGCAAGGACCCGGCGGATCTCGCGGGGGCAGTTGCGCAGGATCAGACGCTGTCCGCTGCGCTCACAGCGGAGGTGGGCCGCCGTGAGCATGCCGAGCCCGGCAGCGTCGATCGACTCGACGTCCGACATGTCGATCTCGACGTCGCCGACGGCGTCCTCGATGACCGAGTACAAGGTGGCGCGCGCGAGACCGACGGTGCGCACGTCCAGGTGCGACCCGATCTTGACCATGGTGCTGGTGGTGGAGCTGACTACCATCACGCCTACCCGTCACCCACGCTCTCCCGCTCGTCTGCCCATGAGACGCCTGGCCGCCGCGTTTGGTTGCAGCCGGCAGACGTTCGTGGCCGTTTCGTTGTCATGGCGCTATGGGAGATGAGGCTCAGGCTAGGCCGGTGATACCGAGGGGGACGGTGAACATGGGCTAGCCGGCGTGTCGTGCGTCACATCCGGCTGCGGACTACCGCGGGGCCATCCGGAGCGCGCCGTCCATCCGGATGACCTCTCCGTTGAGGTAGTCGTGCTGGATGACCATGAGGGCCAGCTCGGCGTACTCCTCGGGCCGGCCGAGCCGCTTGGGGAACGGCACCCCGGCCGCCAGGGTGGCGCGGAACTCGTCGTTCACCCCGGCCAGCATGGGGGTGTCGATGATCCCCGGCGCGATCGTGCAGACCCGGATCCCGAAGCTGGCCAGGTCGCGGGCGGCCGACAGCGTCAGCCCGACCACCCCGGCCTTCGATGCGGCGTACGCCACCTGGCCGATCTGGCCGTCGTACGCCGCGATCGACGCGGTGTTGACGATGACCCCGCGTTGTCCCGCGTCGTCGGCGGGCGTCTGAGACATGGCTTCGGCCGCGAGCCGCAGGACGTTGAACGTGCCGACCAGGTTGATGTCGACGACCCTGCGGAACCGCGCCAGGTCATGGGGTCCCGACTTCGAGAGGATCCGTCCGGCGGTGCCGACGCCCGCGCAGCTCACGACGATCCGGAGCGGCCGGTCGGCGCCGGCGCGAGCGACAGCCTCTCGAACCTGGGCCTCGTCGGTGACGTCGGCCGCCAGCAGCGTCACGCCGTCTAGGGGCTTCGCCGACTCGACCGACGCTGGCAGGTCCAGCCCGAAGACGCTGATGCCTTCGGCCGCGAGCGCCGCGGCAGTAGCCCCGCCGAGACCGGAGGCCCCGCCCGTGACCACGGCCGCGCAGTCCTTGAGGTGCATGACGGGCAGACTAGCGGCCCGCCTCGAGACTCAGCCGATGGCCTTCCAGTGCGAGAGCCGCCTGATCATGCAGTAGCCAAAGAGTCACAGTGGAGTCGCCCGGACGACCTGCGACGTCTGGAAGTAGGCGGTGCTCATCTCGATGCACGAGCCGGGCGTGCGGCCGCCGGACGGATACATCGTCGGTGTGTAGGGCGTGGTATCTCAGACCCCGTCACGCGCTCGGCACTCCTGCCGTCATCTCCTGATGGGCGCAAGGACGGATTGGAGCCAGTGGCACCGGCCGTACGACGACACGAGCTCGCCGCTGGCGGCGCGACTGGTGGTTGTCCAGCGCGAGATCCTCGAGTGGTTGACACTCACGAAGGGCCGAGTGAGAGTGCTCAGCTCACGCGCCGGGGACGCCCGGGACCTGCTCGGAGTGTTGCGCGGCAGACCGGACTCCGATCGAGTCACGGCGACTCTGCTCGAGCTCGACGAACCGGAACGCTCGGCGTGCCGAGGAGGCAGCGCAGGAGGCTGGCCTAAGTCAGATCGCGGTGCGTCGTGTCGACGCCGGTCTGAGCGACTCCTACCGCGGGGCGGTGCCCGCGGAGCTGGTCCTGCTCTGTGGCATCCTCGGCAATGTCAGCGACGAGGACGCTCACCGGCTGGTCAGTGTCGCGCCGCAGCTTCACCGCTCCCGAGGCATCAAAGTTCTCCGTCGGCGTCCATCAGCTCGCGGGCTCACCGGAGCCGCTCGTGCCGGGTCGCCGGCTCTTCCGCTTCGTCCGCTGAGCCGATGCGGGACTTCACCAGGACTAGCCGCGCTCACCGCCCGGCTTCCAGAGGACGTCGCCCTGGTCGCGGTTGGCGTAGCGGGCCAGGATGAAGAGCAGGTCGCTGAGCCGGTTCAGGTACTTCATGGCAAGCACGTTCATCGTCGGTCCGTGCTCGGCGTACGCCGCCCAGCCGGCCCGCTCCGCACGCCGTACACCGGTCCGCGCGACGTGGAGCAGCGCGGAGCCTCGAGTCCCGCCGGGGAGGATGAACGATCGCAGCGGCTTGAGTCCCTCGTTGAACTCGTCGCACCAGCGCTCCAGCCGGTCGACGTAGTCCGGCTCCACTCGCAGCTGCGGGTACGGCGGATCCTCGACGACCGGGCACGAGAGATCGGCACCCACGTCGAACAGGTCGTTCTGCACGTGGACCAGCACCGTGGTCACGCCCGGGTCGAGGTCACCCACCGCGATCGCATAGCCGATCTGCGAGTTGGCCTCGTCGCAGCAGGCATAGCCCTCCAGCCTGAGGTCGCCCTTGCCGACGAGGCTCATGTCGCCGAGTCGGGTCGTGCCGTCGTCGCCGGTGCGGGTGTAGATCTTCGTCAGATTGACCATGAGGCAATCCTAGGGTGGCGCCGGGGAGCCTCGCCCGTGCTGCGGCGATCACACCCGCGCCCTCGGCGTGCCCCCGTCAGGCGAACGCGTCGGTGGTGGCGTCGATGTGGTAGTCGAAGGCGAGCCGCTGGCATCCGTGCGCATCTAGCCAACGGACCAGGACCTGATGCACCGGATGCGCGACATACGCGGCCAGGGCGTCGGCGTCGGGGAACACGGTGTAGAGCAGGAAGTCGTAGCCGCGGGTACGCTCACCGGTCAGATCGGCGCCGATCCGGCACTCGTGCATCGGTCGGATCTCCCGCCCGCAGGCGAAGAGCATCGTCCGCAGCTCATTGCCCTGCTCCTCGGTGACGTCGTCGGGGAAGCTGATGAGCACGACGTGCTGCAGGCGCCTCGGGCGGGAGGTCTCGGTCATCGGCGTCTCCTGGTCAGGTCAGCAGTCGGTCCTGTCCCGGTGGCGCGGCCTCGGTCCAGGCCATGAAGGCGGTCAGTGCCCGGTCGCTCATCGCCAGCTCCACGGTCGACCCCGAGTCGATCCGCACCGCGACGACGGTGTGTCCGGCATACAAGGAGAATGCCTCGGCTCCGTGCGGCGTCCGCTGGGTCAGCACCTGAAGCGAACGGTCGAAGACCGCCTTCGGCCGCGGCGAGAACGAGAACACCCGGAACCACTCGAGGCTCTCCCCGTTGTATCGGCCGAGCCCGAGCTCCCATCCACGAGCGCCGGTTGCCGAGCTCTTGGCAGGCGCCTTCGTCCGGAGACTGCACTCGAACGTGCCACCCTGGCGACTCAGCACACGCCGCCGGACGAACAAGGAAACAAAGACAGCGGCAGCGATGACCGCGAGCAGGCCGACGACATCCAGGATCTCCGTCCACCATGGCATCGATCCCCTCCTCCCGACGTCGGCCGCCACGAACCGTCGGCTGCTGGCTAGGAAGCCTTCTCCGCGGCCGCGATCCGCGCCTCGGCCGCGGCGATCGCCTGCTGCGAGCGCTGACTGTCGTCGGCATCCGCCCGGGCCTGCTCGAGCTCCTGTCTCGCGTCCGAGACGTCGATGTCGCCGGCCAGCTCGGCGCGCTCGGCGAGGATCGAGATTCGGTTGTGCGCCACCGAGATGAAGCCTCCGTCGACAGCGGCGATCATCGCCGAGCCGTCATCCGGACGGATCTCCACCGTTCCCGGAGCCAGCACTCCCAGCAGGGGCGCGTGGTTCGCCAGGATGCCAACCTCGCCCTCGAGAGTCCGCGCGATCACCATCGTCGCCTCACCCGACCAGACGATCCTGTCGGCCGCGACGAGCTCGAGCTGGAAGGTGGCTGCCATCAGCCCTCCTTCTGGATCTCGGACCACTTGCGCTCGACGTCGTCGAGGCCACCACACATGTAGAAAGCCTGCTCGGCCACGTGGTCGTAGTCGCCGTCGCAGATCTTCTTGAATGCCTCGACGGTGTCCTCGAGGGAGACCGTCGAACCCTCGATGCCGGTGAACTGCTTGGCCACGTAGGTGTTCTGGGAGAGGAACCGCTGGATGCGGCGGGCCCGGGACACGACGACCTTGTCCTCCTCCGACAGCTCGTCGACACCCAGGATCGCGATGATGTCCTGCAGCTCTTTGTTGCGCTGCAGGATCTGCTTCACCCGGGTGGCGGTTGCGTAGTGCTCGCTGCTGATGTAGCGGGGGTCGAGGATTCGCGACGTCGAGGCCAACGGGTCCACGGCCGGGTAGATGCCGAGCGAGGCGATCTCCCGCGAGAGCTCGGTGGTGGCGTCGAGGTGAGCGAACGTCGTGGCCGGCGCCGGGTCGGTGTAGTCGTCTGCTGGCACGTAGATTGCCTGCATCGACGTGATCGAGTGGCCACGCGTCGACGTGATCCGCTCCTGGAGCACTCCCATCTCGTCCGCCAGGTTGGGCTGGTAGCCGACGGCCGACGGCATGCGGCCGAGCAGCGTCGAGACCTCGGAGCCGGCCTGGGTGAAGCGGAAGATGTTGTCGATGAACAGCAGCACATCCTGCTGCTGCACGTCGCGGAAGTACTCCGCCATGGTCAGCGCCGAGAGCGCGACCCGTAGCCGGGTGCCCGGCGGCTCGTCCATCTGGCCGAAGACGAGCGCCGTCTGCCCGATGACCTCGGACTCCGTCATCTCCTCGATCAGGTCGTTGCCCTCCCGGGTGCGCTCGCCCACCCCGGCGAAGACCGAGACCCCGCCGTGGTCGCGGGCCACCCGCGCGATCATCTCCTGGATGAGCACGGTCTTGCCGACCCCGGCCCCGCCGAACAGGCCGATCTTGCCGCCCTGGACGTATGGCGTGAGCAGGTCGATGACCTTGATGCCGGTATGGAACATCTCGGTCTTGGGCTCGAGGGCATCGAACGCCGGCGAGGGCCGGTGGATCTGCCAGCGGTCCGTGATGTCGAGCTCCTCCCCCTCCTTGAGGTTGAGGCACTCGCCGATCACGTTGAAGACATGGCCCTTCGTCACGTCACCGACGGGCACGTCGATGCCGATGCCGGAGTCCCGCACGGAGGATCCTCGGACGAGTCCGTCCGTGGACTGCATCGAGATGGCCCGCACCATGCCCTCGCCGATGTGCTGGGCGACCTCAAGAGTCAGCGTCTTCTTCTCACCGTCGACCTCCAGGTCCACATGCATGGCGTTGTACATCGCGGGCATCGAGTCGGCGGAGAACTCGACGTCGACGACGGGGCCGGTCACGCGGGCGATGCGCCCGACCCCATGGCTCTGCTCAGTGGTCTTGTCGTCAAGCGTGGCAGTCATGTCGTTCACTCACTCCCGGCGTTGGCGTCGGCGAGCGCGTTGACGCCACCGACGATCTCGCTGATCTCTTGGGTGATCCCGGCCTGGCGGGCCTGGTTGGCGATTCGGGTGTAGCTCTTCACGAGCTCCTCTGCGTTGTCTGTCGCCGACTTCATCGCGCGCTGGCGCGCAGCGAGCTCGGAGGCGGAGGCCTGCAGCAGGCAGTAGAAGATACGGCTCTCGACGTACCTCGGCAGCAGCGCGTCGAGGACCTCCTCGGCGCTCGGCTCGAACTCGTAGAGCGGCAGCAGCTCGTCTTCCGCTGGCTTCTCCTCACCCTCGACGACCTCGAGCGGCACGAGCCGGATGTCGGACGGCTCCTGCACGAGCATCGACCTGAAGCGCGAGTAGACGACGTGCACCTCGTCGACGGCGTGCTCGCCGTCCTCCTCGATGAACGCATCGATGAGCGTCTCGCCGATCTCTCTCGCGTCGGCGTAGGTGGGCGTGTCGGAGAAGCCCACCCAGCTCTCCACGACCGGGCGCTGCCGGAACTTGTAGTACGCGACGCCCTTTCGCCCCGTGACGTAGAGGTCGGACTCCTTGCCCTCACCGCGGAGCTTCTCGACGAGCCGCTCCGCCTCCTTCAGCACGCTGGAGGAGTAGGCGCCGGCGAGTCCCCGGTCGCTGGTCACCACGAGGATCGCAGCGCGCTCGGGGTCTTCGGGCTCGGACGTCAGCGGATGCTCGACGTTCGAGTAGGTCGCCACCGCAGAGACCGCGCGGGTGAGCTCGCGGGCGTACGGCGTCGCCGCCTGGGCCCGCTGCTGCGCCTTCACGATGCGGGACGCAGCGATGAGCTCCATCGCGCGGGTGATCTTCTTGGTCGCCTCGACCGACCTGATCCGCGCGCGCAGCTCACGCAGCGATACGGCCACGTCAGCCCCTCTTCTGCTTGACGATCTGCTCCTGCTCGACGTCCTCGTCGGACAGCGCGTCGAACTCCTCGCGCCCGGCCCTCAGTGAGCCGCCCTCGCTCGTCTCGAACTGGTCGAGAAACGCGTCGTAAGCCTTCTTGAGCGTCGACTCGGTCTCGTCCGAGAAGTCCTTCGACTCGCGGATGGTCTCGAGGACGTTGTTTTCCCGCTTCAGGTAGTCGATGAACTCGCGCTCGAAGCGGAGCACGTCCTCAACCGGGACGATGTCGAGCAGCCCGGCGGTGCCCATCCAGATCGAGACCGTCTGCTCCTCGACCGGGTACGGCGATCCCTGCGGCTGGCGGAGGAGCTCCATGAGTCGGCCGCCACGGTCGAGCTGGCGCCGTGACGCGGCGTCGAGGTCGGAGGCGAACATCGCGAACGCCTCCATGGCGCGGAACTGGGCGAGGTCCACCTTGAGCGAGCCGGTGACCTTGCGCATCGCCTTGACCATGGCCGCACCGCCTACCCGGGAGACCGACTGCCCGACGTCGATTGCGGGTCGCTGGTTGGCGTTGAACAGGTCCGACTGCAGGAAGATCTGGCCGTCGGTGATCGAGATGACGTTCGTGGGAATGAAGGCCGAGATGTCGTTGGCCTTGGTCTCGATGATCGGCAGCCCCGTCATCGAGCCGGCGCCCATGTCGTCGGAGAGCTTCGCGCAGCGCTCGAGCAGCCTGCTGTGCAGGTAGAAGACGTCGCCGGGGTAGGCCTCTCGCCCCGGCGGGCGGCGCAGCAGCAACGACACGGCTCGGTATGCCTCGGCCTGCTTGGTGAGGTCGTCGAACACGATCAGCACGTGCTTTCCGGCGTACATCCAGTGCTGGCCGATCGCCGAGCCGGTGTAGGGCGCCAGGTACTTGAACCCGGCAGCCTCGGAGGCGGGCGCCGCGACGATCGTCGTGTACTCCAGAGCGCCGGCCTCCTCGAGCGCCCCGCGGACGGCGGCGATCGTGGATCCCTTCTGGCCGATGGCGACGTAGATGCAGCGGACCTGCTGACCCTCGTCCCCCGACTCCCACGCCTGCTTCTGGTTGATGATCGTGTCGGTGGCGACCGTCGTCTTGCCGGTCTGCCGGTCTCCGATGATGAGCTGGCGCTGACCGCGCCCGATCGGGGTGAGCGAGTCGATCGCCTTCAGCCCGGTCTGCAGCGGTTCGCGGACGCTCTGCCGCTGGACGACCGACGGTGCCTGCACCTCGAGCGCCCGCCGCTCGTCGGTCTCGATGTCGCCGAGCCCGTCCAGCGGCTGGCCGAGCGGGTTGACCACGCGTCCGAGGTAGGCGTCGCCCACGGGCACTGAGAGGACCTCACCGGTACGACGTACCGGCTGGCCCTCCTCGATGCCGGAGAAGTCACCCAGGACGACGACGCCGATCTCCCGCACGTCGAGGTTCAGGGCGATACCGAGCGTGCCGTCCTCGAACTCCAGGAGCTCGTTCGCCATGGCCGACGGGAGGCCCTCGACGCGGGCGATGCCGTCCATCGCCTCCGCGACGGTCCCGACCTCCTCGCGCGTGGCGTCCTCCGGCTTGTAGTCATTCACGAAGCGCTGCAGCGCCTCCTGAATATCTTCCGGCCGGATCGTCAGCTCGGTCATGGTGTTTGCCTTCCTGCGTGCAGGGTCTGGACGTTTGTGGTGATCGAATGGGGAGACGGGGCGTCGTCAACGGCGAGCCGGATGCGGGCCTTGCTCACCGGACCAGCCGTCGCTGTGCCTGGGCCAGCCTGGTCTCGACGGTGGAGTCGATGACGTCGTCGCCGATGGACACCCGGACGCCGCCGAGGACCGACGTGTCCACGATGACGTTGAGGTGCACCTCGTGGGAGTACTGCGTCGCCAGCGACTCGGCCAGCCGGCTCTTCTGGTCGTCGCCCAGCGGGGCGGCCACCCAGACGGTCGCGACCAGGCGCTGTTGACGAGCAGCGGTGACCTCCTGGTAGTGGGCGAGCCCCGCGGCGAGGGAGCGCTGCCGACCTACGAGGAGCTGGTCGAGCAGGTGTTTGGTGACCTCGCCGACCTTGCCCGTGACGAGCGAGTCCAGCAGGGTGCGCTTGACCTCCATGGGGGCCGCCCGGTCCGACAGTGCGTCCCGCAGGTCGGTGTTAGCAGCCAAGATGCGCCCGAACCTGAACAGGTCGTCCTCGAGTGCGTCGAGCTCCCCTGCCTGGTCAGCCCTGGTGGTCTCGGCGATCACCGCACACCGCTCGAGTGCGTCCACCAGGTCGCGGCTTCGCGACCAGCGCTGTGAGACAGCCGACTCCACCACGCGGACCGCCTCGTCCGACACCTTCCCGTCCAGCAGGGAGCGCGCCATCCCCGCGCGGGCCTCGGCCGCCACCGAGGGCTCTGTCAGCACCCGGCGCAGGGTCGGCTCGCGGTCCAGCATCGCGACGACCCCGAAGAGATCGCTCCCGAGCGTCGCCGCGTCGACGCCGGCGTCGAGGACCTCGTCGAGGCCCTCGAGCAACGTCTCCTGCGAGCGGGTCGAACCTGCCTGCATCAGCCGGCCCCTCGCGAGGTGGCCGGGTCCTGGCTCTCCAGCGTGGCGATGAAGCGTTCGACCGTGCGGTTGCGACGCTCGTCGTCCTCGAGCGACTCACCCACGATGCGACCGGCCAGCGTCGTGGCCATCGTGCCCACCTGCGTGCGCAGCTGCTGGACGACCTGCTGCCGCTCGGCGTCGACCTGGAGGTGGGCGTGCTTGACGATCCGGGCCGACTCCGACTGAGCCTGCTCGCGCATCTCCGCGATGATCGCCGCACCTTCCTCCCGTGCCTCCTCGCGGATTCGAGCCGCCTCATGGCGAGCTTCGACGAGCTGGGAGCGATACTCGTGCTCTGCCGCCTCGGCCTTGGTCTTGGCCTCCTCGGCCTCGTCGAACTGTCGCCGGATCGCCTGCTGGCGGTCGCTCAACGCCTTGTTGATGGGCGGGATGACGTATTTCGCAAGCGCCACCAAGATCACGGCGAACGCGATCAGCTCGATGACGAACGTCGCGTTGGGCACCAGGAAGTTCTCCGCCGCCACTGGCCTTGCCATCAGCATCTGCCTCTCGTCACAGAATCCGCTCTCCGGAGCCGGTCGCCTACTTGCCGAGCACGAAGACGAACAACGCCATGAATGCGAGGTTGATGAAGTACGCCGCCTCGACCAGACCGACGGTCAGGAAGAAGAGCGTCTGAAGGCGGCCCTGCGCCTCTGGTTGCCGGGCCACGCCCTGGATCAGCGAGCTGCCGGCAAGGCCGTCGCCGATGGCCGCGCCGACAGCGCCGCCGCCGAGGGCGAGCCCGCCACCAACCAGGGCGCCGGCGGTCTTGATCGCCGAGTCGAGGTTTGCTGCATCTGTTGCCATAACGTCCGTGGCTCCTTGTCGTTCTTGCTGAGTGGTCCCGAAGGGTCTCCGGGCCGGTGGTCCATGCTGTCGTGCTCAGCGCCGAGGCCGCCGCGGCGGCTCAGTGCGCTCCGCTCAGCTCGGGCTGGGCGGTCTCCGACTCCGAGAAGCCGGCAGAATCGTCACCGCGGTCGACGGCCTCCTTGGCCGCGCCTTCAGTGTCTGCGTGGTCGTCGTGCGCCTCGCCGGCCATCCCGAAGTAGATGATCGTGAGCAGGCCGAAGATGAACGCCTGGATCAGACCGATGAACATGTCGAAGGCCTTCCAGAGGATGTTCGGCCCCCAGAATCCCCAGATCGGGATCAGCCCGATGATCGCGAGCATGATGCCGCCGGCGAAGATGTTGCCGAACAGCCGCAGTGCCAAAGTGAACGGCTTGACGAGCTCCTCGATGATCGTCAGCGGCAGCAGAGCCTTGTACGGCTGGGCGTAGTGGCTGAAGTATCCGCGGACACCACGCTGCCGGAAGCTGTGAATGTGCACTCCGACGATGACGAACAGACCAAGGGCGTACGTCAGGTTGACATCAGCGGTGGGCGAGGGAAGGTAGTGCGGGTCCTCGCCGGTCGGGATGAGCTCGAACCAGTTCGCGACCAGGATGAAGGTGAAGATGGCGAGTGCGAGCTGGACGACGTAGCGGTTCACCTTGCCCAGCGAGCCCTCGACCTCGTTCGTGACGTAGGTCACGATCATCTCCCACGCCAGCTGCACCTTGCTCGGGTTGGTGGCGCTCGACGTGACCGCGACCCAGAGCCCGAGCCCGACCACGATGGCACCAGCGAGCGCCGTCCCCCAGATCGTGTCGACGTTGAAGGTGATGCCGAACAGGTCGGCCGTGATGTGGTGGCCGACCTCGATGTCGGTCTCGGCAACAGGTGTCGTGAGAGTAGTCGAGCTCATGCTTTACGCATCTCGTTGAGGAGGGGCAGGCCGGTGAAGATGAGCATAACGAGGTGCATCAGCGCCAGCCCGACGAGGACGGCTGCGCCGTCCGGCCAGAAGACCGAGACGATCGCGAGGGCGATCAAGGTGACGATCGCGAGCCGGCCGAACGATCCCATGGCGAACTGCTTGCGGCTGATCTCGTTCTCGTTCGCGAGCGAGTGAGAGAGGCCCACCTCGGTCAGGATGTGGTTGAGCAGACTGAGGAACACCCCGACGGCGAAGAAGGCCCCGACCGGGGCCTCCCCAACCGGAATGGAGATCCACAGTGCCGCCGTCGACAGCATGCCGGCGACCAGCAGGGGCCGGCGCTGGCGTACGAGCACGGTCGCGAGGGTCACCTGTCCGCCTTATGAGTTTGCCGAGGCCGCCAACCCGTGTCGAGGTCAGCGGCGGAGGTAGCGTGCGATGCGCAGCCACGATCCCACGACTGCGACTGCAACGCCAACGGAGAGGCCCACGAGGACGCCCACCGGAGATGATCCGGCCACGTCGTCGACCAGCCACCCGATGACGAGCCCAGCGACGATGCATCCCACGAGGAAGCCGCCGAGACCGGCGAGCGTCCAGCCGTTGATCGTGGGGTCCCCGTCCTCATCGTTCACCACCTGAACGACTCCCGTCATGGTCGACTGCTGGGTCTGCCGGCCCCGCGACCCGCTGGTGCGGGGGGCGCTGCCAGCCTATTGAGGCCCGCGCAGGGACGGGAGACAGGTCCACAGTTCTGGTCGTCATGACGGCGGCCATCCTCGATAGCTCGGGGGGTGGATCTAGGGAGGGTGTCTGCTTGTGAAACTTAGCACAAGCACCTGAGAGATTGCCAATTCTAACCACCCGCGGCGAGGCTTCAGCCTGCTTGTGGGGGCTAAGGCGTTTGGGTGGTGGGCCCCCCACCCCGCACCCCAACCCCGCCCAGCGGGCGGGGGGGGGGGGCCCCCGGCCGGG
>JBBJMF010000106.1:0-9157 GCA_037719575.1 Nocardioidaceae bacterium | reverse complement strand
TCGTCGAGCTGCGCGGCGCCGGTCAACGGGTGGATCGCGACCGTGATGCCGTTCGTCTGGCCCTGCCACGAGTCGACCGTCGACGCCACGATCTCGGTATCGGTCAGCGAGTGCTTCGCCCGCAACCGCTCGACGATGTCGATCGCGTCGTCCACGGCCTGGTTCCGCGTGGCCAGGACCGCGACCAGCGGGTCGCCCGGGGCGTCGCCGGCACCGCGAATGAGCGTCGCCCCGGTGGGGGAGCCGGCGTCGTCGTACTCGGCGCGCACGAGTGCGGGTCCAGACGACAGGAGCTCGTCCAGCAGCGACTCGACCACCTCGATCAGCGGCAGGTCGATGTCGGCGGCCTCGGCGTCCGGCAGGCCTTCGACCTCCAGCAGCGTCGGCACGCCGGTGCCGACCTGCTCCCAAATCGCAGCAGCAGGCCCCGTCAGCCCGTCGGCGACCAGCGCTCGATCACCCGGCGCGGCCACACAGTTGAGCTCGCCCCACTCCGGGTAGAAGGCCCGCCAGAGGTCCAGGTGGCCGGCCGCCGGCCGCCAGACCGCCGGTAGCTCGACGGCCCAGGTGCGTTCGTCCCCGTCGAAGGCGGTCGGCCATGCACGGTAGGGGTTGAACCCCGGGTCGCCCCGCCACGGGTTCGCGCCGATCTCCATCGGCGGGAGCTGCCCGACGTCGCCGACCCCGACCGTGATCGGAGCCGCCTTGGCGACCTTGTCGAACAGGTGGTGGGGCAGCTGCCACGCCTCGTCGACGAACAGGACGTCGAACGCGGAACCGCCGTGGTCAGCGGCGCCGAGGTGATCCTTCAACCGCTTCAGCTCACTGATCACACCCAGCTTGTGCGAGGTGGAGATGATCACCTTGCAGTCCTGCGGGATGCTCGACGTCGTGGTGACGACCGTCGCGTGCGCCTGGGCCTCGTCCGGGACGTCGTCGTACCTGTCCCTGGAGACGAACAGGCACACCCGGTCCTTCCCGAGGGTCTGCCCGAGCGAGATCGCGAGCGGGTGGATCTGCTTGTTGGTGAACGCGACGATCGCGACGCGGGCACAGCTCGGGTGGTCGACGGCGTCGGCCACCAGCCGCTTCAGCACGAAAGACTTGCCGGCACCGGCCGCCGCCTTGAGCAGGATGCGGTCGACGGGTGCCGGCCCCGACAGGGCGTCCCGCAGGACCCCGATCGCCTCCTCGGCGACCGCCGCGTTGCCTGCTGCCGCCCGGGCGTGATGGACCCTGTCGGTGTCCTGGCGGTCCGGCTGGGAGAACTCGATCGTCACGACGTCACTCCAGGTCGTCCATCGTCACGTCGTCGGGCGCAGCGGTCGACGGCTCGGCCGTCGCATCCCCGGTGGGCGCACCGGCGGCGCCTACCTCGAAACCGTCCCCGTCCACGACCGGCGGCCACGTCTCGGGGTTCAGCTCCCCGCGGGCGCGGCGCCCGGCGAGTTGGTCGGACCAGTCGGCCTCGGCGTCCTCGTGGGGGCGGCAGCAGAACTGGTGGGCGGCGGGGTCGTCGGTGTAGGAATCGGCCTCACACGTCACTTTGGGTGCCGACACCTCGTCGACCTTCGGCCGGTCGACGTTGAGCATCGTGTTGCGCGTGGCGGTCGAGAACCACGCGAAGTCGGCCACGATGAGCCGGTCGCCGACCGAAAGGGCCGGGACGGTGGCGGGCGCCCATGCGAAGCGACGTGGGACGTCGTCACCGGCGGGTGACAGCGGGCCGATCGACAACCCCGCGAACTTGAAGCTGCCCTTCTGCGGAGTCATGTCGACGGCCGGGCGCTCGGCGCACACCTCGTCGTTGACGTGCAGCAGCACGATCCGCGAGCCGTCCCCGATCCGGCGTGAGTTGAGATCCAGCACGAGCGGATCCGTTCGGACAACGGTGGCGACGGCGATCTCGCGCACGCTCGCGTCGGTGGCCAGGTCGTTGGCGGCTTGGGGGTTGGCCAGCGCGAGCAGCTGGTTGTGGCATCGGCCGTCGCTCTCGATCCCGGGCACGAGCGAGTTGCGCCAGTGGCGGTACGTCCGTCCGAACCGCACCAGGTCCGACGCATGGAGCGTCAGCCGTCTCCGCCACACTGCCTGGGCGTCGCCCTCGATCGCCCGGTGCACCAGTCGCAGCGTCGAGTCCGGGATGGTGGCCAGGACGTCCAGAGCGCGCTCCAGCACTGTGCACTTGTACTGGAGCTCCTCGGTCACGAGGGCGGTGTACCGCACCGGATCGGCAGGCCCGTCCCCGGACTTGCGACGGTTGGACGTCGATCCCGCCAGGGCCTTGTGGATGGCATCCGATCGCCGGTTTGTCAGACGGGCACCGGGAGAGTGGTCCGAGGCTTCGATCTCGTCCTCGAACGCCCGGGGATCTACAGGACTGCCGTCGACCGATTCGCCCCATGCCACCAGGTAGTCCAGGCGTTGTGACGCGACGGACGGTCCGCCGGCGACCACATGGCGTGCCAGCACCGCGCGGACGTCAACGATCGGGGACCGCAGGGTGAGCGCGCGGGCGCGATCCTCCTCCAACAGGAACGACACAGCCGTCCGGTCGGACTCCGTCAGCCGCGGCGGTATCTGCGCCGGCTCGCCGTTGAACGTTAACGGCTCTCGGCCCATCGACCGGTCCCGCTCCCAGCGCAACCGGCTGAGTTCGATGCCGGCCAGGTTGTCGGCGATCGACGCAAGAACGTCAGCCGTCGACTTGTCGGCAACGGCAACGTGGATCGGGCTGGGCTCGGCGCTGTTGGCCTTGCGCTGCTCGGCCATCGCCCTGTTCAGCTCGCGTCCGAGCAGGCGCATCACGTCGCGACGGGTCTCCGCCGACTGGGGGTCGTCGAAGACCGTGGCCTGCCACGGGCCGCGGCTCTGCGCCGTGACGCGTTGCAGGGCTATCCCGTGGACGCCGAGCGCAGCGGCGTCGGACTTGGCGATCACGACGTTGACGGTGCCCGCCTGGCCCGCCTGGTCGGTGCGCCGCTGCCCGGTCAGCCGGGCGACCCCGTCGAGGGTTGCGTTCACGTTGGCAAGCACCGACGCCGGCGCGTTGCCGAGCTCCTTCGTCCCGTCGACCAGGCCGACGACCTGGGGGCGCACGTCGCCAGGGATCCCCAGCTCGACCAGCAGGTCGGCCGGGTCGTTCGACGTCCGGAGCTCGTTGCGGCAGTAGGAGAACAGCGTGCACGTCGTGCAGGTCGCCGGGTCGAACGTCGCCTGCAGATGAGAGACGAACTCCGAGATGCTTGAGGCGTCGTCGTAGGGCGCCTGCTGGGCCTCACGTCGTCGCTCCGCGACGCGCATCCGCACTTCAGCCCGGTGGTCGTCGAGCAGCTCGACCAGAGCCTCAGGCTGCAGAAAGGCGTTTCGAGGAGCGGCCAGTACACCGTGGGTGTGGACCGAGATCCCACTCGGCAGCCGCGACCATACCTCGGCCGACTCTGCACCAAGGGCCACCTGAAGAAAGCCTTTCAGTAGCCTGGTGTCTTCGATTCGGGAGCGCACCCGTTCGTAATCCTTAGCGTCACCGAAAATTAGCCAAGACCCATTTTTTCCGTGAATTTTGGGCGCAACTACGGCGAAGTCAGGTTTGACCTCCGTGGCGGGGCTCTCTTCGAAACCAGCAAACGGGACGGCGAGCCCGTGGATCAACGTCGCCGCCCCACTCGTCGTCGCTCGTGCGTGTGCAGCGACAAGCAGGGCGACCGTCTTGTCGACGTTCACGTGCGCGTTGACCGTCACGACTTCGGTGGGACGGTCAAGGTCAAGTCGTCCGACAGTAGTGGTCGCGACCTCGCTTGCGAACTTCGCACTGCGCACCAGACGCTCGAAGGTCATCGCCCGCATCCAGCGAGCCTCGGGGATACGGCCCGAGTCGTCCGCGAAACCGATGTCAGCCGCAAGCTTCCTGCGCGTGCGTCCAACCACGAGCGGATCGGTGCCGCGAAACCGCGCGCAAGCGGCGTGTGCGGACGCGGCAACGGCGCTCGAACCGCCCCCGGGCGACTTGTTAGTCATACCAACCCCTCGGTAAGCCAGGCTCGTCGATCTTGACCGGGCATGGGCCTCACGGCGCGCCTGCGGGGAGGCGGCCCGTTGTGGCCTGATTCTCGCTGTGTCTGACGTAGCGGGAGAGGGCCACGGACCTTAGAGCACGGTAGCGGTGATACAGCTGCAGGTCATCGTCGAGGACTTGGCGCCGGACTGACCGACCCCTCTCGGCGTCGGACCGATCACCGCCGCGCGGGGGGTCGTCTCCCTCTCCCACCCAGACGATGCCGCAACGACACCGCGTTCGCAGCCCTCGGCGGCACCAGCCCGCTCTAGGCCAGCAGCGGCCGCACCGTGCGCCATCGGCTCAACCGCGGCGGCGACCGAGCGTTCAACAGTGCGATCCACACCGTTGCCATGGTCAGGATGCGGCGCTCGTGGAGGCGGGGCAGCGCGTACGGTGTCGGAGAGTACGAGGGGCGCCCGGCCGGTGACCTAGCCGTAGCGGGAGGCCTGGTAGGCGTCGAACACCTCGCCGATGTCGCGGTGCAGCGCATCGAGGCTCGGCGGGCCGCCGCCACCGTTGCCCGCGCCGGCCAGCAGACCTGACCCCTGCCGGTAGTCCATCAGCACCGAGCGCAAGACGGGCACAGTGCAGGTCCCGCCGTCGGAGGTCCAGTCGAGCAGCGTGGGCTCGGCGACCAGGTCGCCGAGCTGGCGTCAAGCGCATCGGCCAGGCGCCGGATCACCAACAGCCGGTCCAGCTCGATCTTGTTGTTCTCCACGCTGCTGAGCCAGTCCTCGGTGCGTCCGACGAGACCGGCGAGCACCTCCTGCGACTGCCCGCGGCGTCGGCGGTAGAAGGCGACGCGGTCGCCGATGGTCAAGGTCTCGATCATCCCTCGCATGCGTCCAGCACACCGGCCTCGCAACGGCCCGGGAACTCGTCGAGCGGCAGTCGGGAGAGGTCTTGCCCGAGCAACTCGGCCTCGGCCTCCTCGGCGGCATTGCCCGTCAGGCTTATCAGGCAGCGTGACTGTCCAGCCGCGTCGCCGTGGCGGCGCTCGCCCCACGGGCTGGACGTATCGTTGCTCCTGTGGCAGACCGTCAGACCCGGATCAGAACTCCCGACGGTCTTTATCTTTCCGGGAGCCTGTTCACGGCGGCGGTGTCACGCGCGAGGAGGGTGGCTTCTTCACCCGCCTGGCGATCGGCCTCGGTGACGCCGGCGTGGCCTCGTTGCGCTTCGACCTGCGGGGCCACGGCGATAGCGAGGGGGGTCAAGAAGACCTGACCATCGCCGGCATCCTCAGCGACATCCGCGCGGCGATCGCCCACGTACGGGCCGAGACCGGCGCTGAGCTTGTCGCACTGCTCGGCACCAGCTTTAGCGGCGGCATCTGCGGCTACTACACGACGCAGCACCCGAGCGAGCTGACGAGCCTCGTCATGCTCAACCCGCTGCTCGACTACAAAAAGCGCTTCATCGATGATAAGCCGTACTGGCACGATGACCAGATCAACGAGGAGTCCGGGCGTGAGCTGGCCGGGCAGGGCTTCCTCGCCCACTCGCCGACGTTCAAGCTCGGCCGGCCACTGCTCAACGAGGTGTTCTATCTGCGGCCGCACACCATGCTTGGCGACATCCAGGTGCCGACGCTCATCGTGCATGGCACCAAGGACACCTTCATCCCGGTGGAATCGTCCCGCTGGGCGGCCGAGCAACTTGGGGCTGAGCACCAGCTCGTCGAAGTCGACGGCGCCCAGCACGGCTTCGCCGTCCACGACGATCCGAGCTATGCCGATCCGCAGAGCCAGCGATGGCAGGCCGAGGTCATCCGCGTCGTGACGAACTGGATCACCCGCCACTGAGCAAGACGGCGTCGCGCAGTCGCGGACGGCCGGTCGTGCCCGCCAGGGCTCGAGGAGTGTGCAGACGCGCGTCAACTCGTGCACGGTGCGCCGCGAACTCGTCTCCACGGCGATCGCCAGCGCCTCCTGGCCGGTGTCTGTGGCATTGTCCGGTTCCGCAGCCTGCGCCGATGCGCTCGCCATCAAAGACAGGAAGTAGCCGCGGTCGCGGTGCGAGAATCGCTCGTTGTCGAGGCGCGAGCGGTACAGCTCGGCGGCGCGGCCTGGCTGCCCGGCTTCGCAGTAACAAATGGCGGTCTGCATGGTGAGCAGCGAACTGTCGTAGTGGCTGCCCAGCTCACCTGGAATTGGCGACACCTCGTCGAGTACACGCCACGCCTCGTCGAGCTTGGCATCAATACTGCCCGCCTCACCGGTCATCGCCAGGCCGCGGGCCGCCCCGACCCTGGCCACCATCGAGAACGCTCTCGGTGAGGACGGCGGCCGCTGCTCGCCGACGATCCCGCGCTGAGCCCGTTCCTCGGGCCCCGCTGGCGGCAGAACCTCGCCTGCAGCCCATCCGGCTGGCACGGGCAGGACCTGCCCGCATGGCCCACTGCCCCGCGGAACGTGGCCAGGCTCGCCGCGGCGGGGGTGCCGATCCTCGCCGGTACCGACACACCCAACCCGGGGACCGCACACGGCGCCAGCCTGCATCGCGAGCTGGAACTGCTCGTCGGCGCCGGTCTCACCCCGAAGCTGGCACTGCAGGCCGCGACCTCGGCCCCGGCGCGGGTCTTCGGGCTCACCGACCGGGGGGTGATCGAGCCGGGCCGGCGCGCGGACCTCGTGCTGGTCGACGGCGACCCGCTCAACGACATCACCCACAGCCGGCGGATCACCCGGGTGTGGCGGGGCGGGGTGCCCTGCGACAGGTCGGCCTTCGTCGGCAGCGCCGCGGAGGACGAGCAGTTCGACGCGCTGCACGCCCAGGTCGAGAAGGTGATGGCGACCGCCCGCGAGTTCTTTCCGGACGCTGGTCAGCTCCCCGACGCGGGGTAACAGGGTGCCACTGCGTACGAGCCTGCTCTTCTGGTCATCCGAAGGTCACCTGGTTGTGGGGAGGGGCTGAGTGGGCGTGTCGCTGGCATGACGGTCAACGACAGTCGGCCGGGAACGATGCCGGCCACCGCGCGGCTCACCGGCACCGTGGGTGCCCTCGCGATCGCCGCTGGGACGGCCGTCGGTGGGCCACCGGTCCCGGTAGGCGTTGGCGGTGAGGCGGTCGAGGATCAGCCCGGCGAGCAGCGGCCCACCGAAGAACGCGCCCACGATCACCGGCCCGATCCACGGGCTGCACTCGCACACGGCGGGTCGCACCTCACCGGCTGGCGACGTCGACAAGGGCTTCCAGCAGCTCGGTGAACTCCGACCGGCGCAGCGCCACCCACACATCGGTGGCGCCAGCGACGACCAGGGTGAGCTGCCCGCCGGTCCGCCACGCGACGATCAGCTCGCGGGCGTCGCCGACGGCGGTGCGGGTGGTCGCCCCCACACCCCGTTCAGCGCTGATCGGCGGCTCATGCTCGGTCAACCACGGCATCCGCGTCCCTGCTTCCTCCGTCACGGGGAGCGGGGAGGGCTTGTAGTTGGCGACGGTGGATGGGCTCACCTCACCACCGTCACATGCGCAGAGCGCATCAAGGTGTCACATCGTGTGGCACCCTGGATTGCTGACAGCTGTCCCGGTCCACGGAAAGGCGCGCGATGAACGACAGTGCGGGGGTCGGTGCGCGTGCCTCACGGGCACGCAAGCTCGCCGGCCTGAGCCAGCGGGAGCTGGCCGCCCGGGCGCATGTGTCGTTGTCGCTGCTGCGCAAGGTCGAGCAGGGCGATCGGCCGGCATCACCTGCTTTCACTGCGGCGATCGCCGCCGCGCTCGGCCTGAGCCCAGATGCGTTGTACGGGCAGCCCTACGAAGCGACCAGCCGCACCGAAGCGGCCGTGCACGCCGCGATTCCCGAGCTGCGCCGCGCGCTGGTGGCCTTCGATGACAACGAGTTACCCAATCCGCCGCGGTCTCTTGCTGATCTGCTGGCCGGCCTCGACGAGGTGCGGGAGACCAATCGGCGGGCGCGCTTCGGCGCTGCCACAGCCGCACTGCCGGACGTGCTGCGCGGCCTGCAGCACGCGGCCACGATCGAGCCCGTCGGGCAGCGTCGCGAGCGGGTCATGACCGCGCTCGCCTACGCCTACTCCAAGGCGATGCTCTCGGCGTACCAATTCGGCTACCTCGACCTTGCCGGCTTGGCCGCCGAGCGGTGCTGCTGGGCGGCCGGCCAGTCCGGTGATCCCCTGTGGTCGGTGGCTGCCGAGTACAACCGGGCGCTGATCCTGCTCTACTCCGGCGCGTACAACGCCGGATTGCGGGTGATCGACCGGGCATACGTCGACACCGAGGATCTGCCCACCGAGCCGAACACCCTTGCGGTACGCGGCGCGTTGCACCTGCGTGGGTCCATCTTGTCCGCCCGGGCCGCCAACGCACAGACCGCCGAGACACATCTTGCCGCCGCCCGCGACATCGCCGAGCAACTGACCGGCGAGAGGTTCGACCATTACGGTACTGGGTTTCGCCGATCCAACGTGGACATCCACTCCGTGTCGGTGCCTGTCGAATTGTGCGACGGTACTACCGCGATCACCCGTGCAGCCGAGCTGCACCTACCGCCTAACACTGCGCCGTCCCGTATTGGCCATCACCATATCGATGTGTCGCGTGGCTGGCTGCTGCACGGCGACCGCCAGAAGGCTGTCGCCAGCCTGCAGGACGCACGGCGCGTAGCGCCGGAGCTGACTCGATACCACCCGCAGGTCCACGAAATGATCCGGACACTGGCCCGGGACGAACGTCGCACCTCGACTACGGTTGCCGGTCTCGCCCGATGGGCGGATGTCACGATCTGATCGGCTGGTCGGACCCTTCGACGACACGCCCGGCTTGGTCGTCGTTCGGCCGTCCTCTGCCTCCGGCCTTGGCCCTTCCGCCACGTGAGGCTTCAGAGTGTTCGAGTGCGTCCCGGCGATCGGTGTCCGCGCCGTGCTGGCAAGGCATCGGCGGACCGGTCCCTGTCGGGGGTCGGAGATAACCTCGGACCGTGACCAGCGCCACCGAGACCTGCTCACAGGGTCGAGCATGATGACCGAGCTACCGGACGATCCGGCGCGCCAGGATCCCGGGGCGCAGCCGCCTCCGGACGTGCGCGCCGAGCACTCCGAGCTGGCCGAGACCCTGCGCGGGCATCAGTTCCGCTAC
>JBBJMF010000105.1:0-9162 GCA_037719575.1 Nocardioidaceae bacterium | reverse complement strand
GACGATCCGCCCCCCGCCCCTGGGAGGTCCGCTCTCTGCGCAGAGAAGCCGGTTCCCTAGAACCCGAACGTCACGATCGACGGAAGGTTGCCGGATCGTAGTCGTTCGAGCACATACAGCTCATGCGGGACCACCGGGTCGGGCAGCGCGTCCAGAGCGAACCAGGAGAGCTCTGCGTTCTTGACTGGCTCCATGATGTGCGGCTCGCCGGACCACCGCCGACACTCGAAGAAGAAGTCGGCGCGCTCGTCGATCGGATCGTGGTTGCCGTGGGTCCGGTGCATGCCGCACAGCGGCACGACATCCTTCACGGCGATTGTCACGTCCAGCTCCTCCAAGGCCTCGCGCACCGCAGCCGCGTACACCGTCTCGTCCTGCTCGACGTGGCCCGCGGCGGCCGTGGCCCAGAAGCCGTCGCGGTACCCGGTGTTCTGCCGTAGTTGCAACAGCACCTCGTCCCCGCGCCGGAAGACGACGTAGGCGGCTGGGACAACCCGGAAGCGACTCGTCACAGCGCAGACCCTAGCCTCGACGCCATGCTCGTCAGCGCCGCCGTCTGCCCGCACCCACCTGCGCCGGTCCCGACCGTCTCGCCGGGCGGAGCCGGCCTGCTCGCCGATCTGCGGAACGCTTGCGTCACCGGGGGTGCGGCGCAACTGACGGACGGTCAGTCCCGAGGGGCGGACGGTCAGTCCCGAGGGGCGGATCGTCCGTCACCAGGGGCGGATCGTCAGGGGGTGTCGTCGGCGGACGGAGGTGGCGTCTGGACGCTGGGGGGCGTGTGGCCAGTCGGGCGCTCCGGCGCCGGCGGCGGCGTGGTGCCGGGCGGGGGTGTCTGGCCGGTGGGCGGCAGGGGGTCGGCGTCGGGCTTCTCGATCTTGTCGACGGCCTCGCCGGCCTTCTTGGTGCCCTTGGCGATCTTGTCGGAGTACTTGCCCTTGGTCTTCTTGTCGACGAAGTCGCCGGCCTTGTCGATCCCGCCCTTGATCTGCGGTCCGCGGCCGTTGACCGCCTCGACCGCCTTCTCCTTGACCTCGGTCGCCTTGAGCTTGAGCTTGTCCAGGAATCCCATCGTCATCTCCTTTGCGCTGCGCACGTGCACGATATCGACACTCTATCGACGCCGGACGGTGATCGCAGAGTCCTATGCTCACCCGGGGCGGTAGCGAGCCGCCCCCGAGCAGGAGGCGAGATGCGTCACGGCCGGTACGTCGCGGCGGCAGCCGGGTCCGCGCTGGCGGCACTCCTGCTCAGCGCGTGCACGACGGACGCTCACGTCGACAACCCCCCGCCCACCGGCGGGGGCATCTCGTCCACGCTGCCAACCGGTGACACACCGACCCGCCCGCAGGTCAACCAGCCACCGTCGAGGCCGTCTCGGACGGACCTGGTCGCCGCTGTGTCGACGCCGCTCGAGGACCCCTACTACCCCGAGACCAGCAACCCCGAGGTCGACGCCCTGCACTACGACCTCGACCTGACCTGGGACGGCACGGTCCTCGACGGGAGGGCCACCGTGATCCTCCGGGCGGCGACCGGCGCCAGCACCCTCCGGCTGGACCTGTCCGCCGCGCTACGCACCTCCCGCGTGGCGCTCGACGGCGCGCCCATCACCTTCCGGCAGGCCGGCGACGGGCTGCTGATGGACGCCGGTGCGATCGAGAAGGGATCCGAACACACGCTCACGATCGACTACCGTGGGCGACCCGAGGCTGTCCCCGCCCCGAGCCAGCGCGACGACCAGGCCGGCGGCCTCGGCTGGACGGTCGACGCTGCCGGTGCTGTCTCCACGTTCCAGGAGCCGTACGGCGCCTTCACCTGGTATCCCGTCAACGACCACCCCTCCGACAAGGCGCTGTACGACGCGCACATCACCGTCCCGCAGGGGAATGTGGCGGTGTTCAACGGCACGCTGGTGACCCACCGCGCGGCCGGGCCGGCCGCCACCGAGTGGACCTGGCACCTCGACGCCCCCGCGGCGTCATACCTCACCACCGTGGCGATCGGGCCGTACGCCGCCTACCACGACACGATGCCGGACGGCACGCCTGCGACGTACTGGGTGCTGCCGCAGGACCGGGCGCGGGTGACACAGCTCGAGCGCGAGAGCCGCGTCGCCTTCGAGTGGCTGACCAGGCATGCCGGCAGCTACCCGTTCGACACGTTCGGGGTGGTGCTGGTGGGTGGCGACGGCGGCATGGAGACGCAGACGATGATCACGCTGAGCCCGGGCTCGCTCGACCGGCCGGACGCCGTCCTCGAGCACGAGATCGCCCACCAGTGGTTCGGCGACGCGGTGACGCCCACGGACTGGCAGGGGTTGTGGCTCAGCGAGGGCTGGGCGATGTACATGCAGCACTGGTTCGAGCAAGACACCGGGCGATACGAGTACGGCGGGGGTATGGCGAGATGGCGTCCGCTCGACAACGCGTCGCGAGGAAGGTCCGGTCCGCCGGGCGACTTCGACCCGCGTTCATTCGGCGACGTCAACGTCTACCTGGGCCCGGCGCTGATGCTGGACGCGATCCGTCGTCAGGTCGGCGATGCCGAGTTCGGCTCCCTGGTGAAGGCATGGGTCACCGATCATGCGGACGGAAACGTCGACCGGGCCGAGTTCGTCAGCTGGCTCAACAAGCGGACGGGCCAGGACCTGACGACCCTCGTCGACACCTGGCTGGACTCGCCCTCGACACCGCGCTAGCCAAGGGACCCGGACCGCTCGACCGCCGCGGAAGCCGGGCTCACGTGTCATAGTCTCGTCCCAGACGCGGCAGATGCGGTGCCGCCTCGCAACGGGAGGTCGGCATGCAGCGCACGAGGTACGCCGGGCTCGCGGCCGCCGCCCTGCTCGTGCTGAGCGGCTTGTTGCCGTCGCAAGGGGAGCTCCACCCGGAATGGCCCTGACGGGCTCGCCCCCGCCGGTGACCGGGGCGCGGCACCACCCCGTCGTTGCGGTCGTCGGCTCGACGGCGGCCGGGAAGAGCGACCTGGCCGTCGAGCTGGCCCTCGCGCTCGGCGGCGAGGTGGTGAACGGCGACTCCATGCAGGTCTACCAGGGCATGGACATCGGCACCGCGAAGCTCGGGCCGGCCCAGCGGCGGGGCGTCCCGCACCACGTCCTCGACATGCTCGACGTCGGTGAGCCGTCGACGGTCGCCGACTTCCAGGGCTGGGCCCGGGCGGCGATCGTCGACTGCCGCGACCGGGGTGCGACGCCGGTGCTCGTCGGTGGGTCGGCGCTCTACGTCCGTGCGGTCCTCGACCAGTTCGACTTCCCCGGAACCGACGCGGCGGTCCGGCAGCGGCTCGAGCAGGAGCTGGCGGCGAAGGGTGCACCCGCCCTGCACGCCGTCCTGGCGTCGCGCGACCCGGCTGCGGCGCTGGCGATCCTGCCGAGCAACGGCCGGCGCCTGGTGCGCGCGCTCGAGGTCATCGAGATCACCGGCCGCCCGTTCCGGGCTGCGCTGCCGACCTTCGCCTACGCCTTCGACCGGGTCGTCCAGCTCGGCATCGACGTACCCCGCGACATCCTCGACGCCCGCATCGAGCAGCGGGTACGACGCATGTGGGATGCCGGACTCGTGGACGAGGTCCGAGCCCTCGAGCGGGCCGGGCTCCGTGCGGGTCGGACCGCGAGCCGGGCGCTCGGCTACGCACAGGTTCTGCGACTGCTGGCCGGCGAGCTCAGCGAGCAGGAGGCCATCGAGGAGACCTGCGCGTGCACCCGGCGGTTCGCCCGACGGCAGGACTCGTGGTTCCGCCGAGACCCTCGGGTCCACTGGCTCGACCACGACGCGCCGGACCTGCTCCAGCAGGCCGTCGACGCCGTACGATGCGACTCGTGACTTTTCCGTTCGTCAAGGGTCATGGCACCCGCAACGACTTCGTCGTCCTCCCCGACCTCGAGGCCGTCGTGCACGGCGATCTCGAGCCCGACCTGGTCCGGCGGCTGTGCGACCGCCGAAGCGGCATCGGCGCCGACGGCGTGCTGCGGGTGGTCCGCGGGGACCTCGACGGCGGCGCGGCCTGGTTCATGGACTATCGCAACGCTGACGGCGGTGTGTCGGAGATATGTGGCAACGGGATCCGGGTGTTCGCCCGCTACCTCGTGGAGGCGGACCTCGCCGACGTGGCCAAGCCCCTGACGGTCGACACCCGCGACGGAGTCAAGGAGATCGTGTTCTGCGACGACGGTGAGATCAGCGTCGACATGGGAGAGCCGGCGGTGGGGCCGCGGGTATGGATCGGTGTCGACGGCCGGGCCTTCGAGGCGACCGCCGTCGACATGGGCAACCCGCACGCGGTGGTGTTCGTCGGGTCGCTGGATGCGGCGGGGGCGCTGCAGCGGAGCCCGCGCTACATCGCGGAGGACTTCCCCGGCGGCGTCAACGTCGAGTTCGTCATGCGACAGGGCGACCACACCCTCGGCATGCGCGTCTTCGAGCGTGGAGTGGGGGAGACCCAATCCTGCGGGACCGGGGCCTGCGCCGCCGTGGTGGCGGCGGAGATCGAGTCGGGCCACCGCAGCCACGTGGCTCACCGCGTCGTGGTGACCGGAGGGACGCTCACGGTCACGTGGGAGCAGTCCGACCACGTGCACCTCAAAGGCCCCGCGGAGCTTGTCGCCAAGGGGACCTGGACGGCATGACCGACATCGGCTCCGACGCCAGGCGGTCGGAAACCCCATCGAACCTGCCAGGCCCGCGACGTAGAGTTGCCCCACGATGACAGCCGAGATCCCGTACGCCGACCAGCCAGGCTTCGACCCCGAGGAGGCGGACGCTTCGACCGGAAGCGACATCGACCTGCAAGGCGGGCCCGTCGACACGTGGGACGACTGGGGCAGCGACGGCGAGGACTCCTTCGGCCAGGACGCCTATGGTCAGGGCGATTACGAGCTCGACGAGCGCAACGCGCTGCGGCGGGTCGCCGGTCTGTCGACGGAGCTCGAGGATGTCTCGGAGGTCGAGTACCGCAAGCTGCGGCTCGAGCGGGTCGTCCTCGTGAGCGTGTGGAGTGACGGCACGGTTGACGACGCGGACAACGCGCTCGTCGAGCTCAAGCTGCTCGCCGAGACCGCAGGCTCGCTCGTGCTCGACGCCTTGTCGCAGCGCCGCCAGAAGCCCGACCCCGCGACCTACATCGGGCCGGGCAAGGTCGAGCATCTCGCTCTCGTGGTGGCCCAGACCGGCGCCGACACGGTGATCTGCGACGGTGAGCTGAGCCCCTCGCAGCTGCGCAACCTGGAGGACCGGGTCAAGGTCAAGGTCGTCGACCGGACCGCGCTGATCCTCGACATCTTCGCCCAGCACGCCAGGTCCAAGGAGGGCAAGGCGCAGGTCGAGCTCGCTCAGCTCGAGTACGGCAAGCAGCGGCTGCGCGGCTGGGGCGGCAACCTGTCGCGGCAGGCCGGCGGCCGGGTGGGCTCGCAGGGCGGCGGGATCGGCGGCCGCGGCCCCGGTGAGACGAAGCTCGAGACCGACCGCCGCCGGATCGCGTCGCGGATGGCGAAGCTGCGCCGCGAGCTGACCCACATGCAGACCGCCCGGGTCACGAAGAAGGCCGAGCGGGTACGTCGTCAGGTGCCCGCCGTGGCGATCGCGGGCTACACCAATGCCGGGAAGTCGTCGATACTCAACCGGCTGACCGGGTCGGCGGTGCTCGTCGAGGACGCGCTGTTCGCCACCTTGGACCCGACGACCAGGCGCACCACGACAAGCGACGGCCGCGTCTACACCCTGTCGGACACCGTGGGTTTCGTTCGCCATCTGCCTCACCAGCTCGTCGAGGCTTTCCGCTCGACCCTCGAGGAGGTCGCCGAGGCCGACCTGGTGCTGCACGTCGTCGACGGGTCCAATCCCGACCCCGAGGGGCAGATCGCCGCTGTCCGCGAGGTGCTCAGGGAGATCGGCGCCGACGCGCTGCCCGAGCTGATCGTGGTCAACAAGGCCGACGCCGCCGACCCGATGGTGCTCGCGAGGGTCACGGCGCACGAGCCGCACTCCGTCGTCGTGTCCGCTCGGACCGGTGCCGGCATCGAGGAGCTGCTGGCGGCGCTCGAGTCCGACCTGCCGAGGCCGAGCGTCGGGGTCGACGTGCTGCTGCCCTACTCGCGTGGCGACCTAGTGAGCCGCATCCATGAGCAGGGGGAGGTGCTGTCGTTGGAGCACCTCGATGTCGGCTCGCGCGTGCGTGCCCTCGTCAACCCGAACCTGGCCGGCGAGCTCCAGGAGTTCGCCGCCGTCGTCGTCACCACTCGGGACTGAGTCACGCCGGCTCCGCTCGCGGACGGCGTCGAGGGGCTGGGTCGAGGAGGCTGTCGACGGGTAGAGGGGCCGAGGACGGGTTTCGACGTACCATGACGGGGTGTACGACGACGACGCTGAGGCCCATGACGACGGCAGCCTGCCGCCGGGGGCGTATCTCCACAGCATGCAGGGCATCCCGGAGGACGCGCAGGCGATGGGTCTCGACCGCAACGTGACCGAGGGTGCCTGGCTCGCCTTCGCGGGCTCGCTACGCGCCACCAAGCCGTCGCACCGACTCGTCGCCTGGCTGCTGCTCGCCGCGATCGTGCTGCCTCTCGTCCTGACGCTGAGATACCAGCTCTTCTGACCGTCCCGCCACGTCCCCCAATTGCGGATTGTTTGCCGTTTGCGGGATCAGGTCGGCGTGTCGTACGGCGCCACGCCGACGTCTCCAACAATTGCCAAACATTCGCGAATTGGAGCAGAGGCGCGGATGCGCAAGCCGTCGGTCGAGTCGTTTCGGACGCGGATCGACCCGGACCCTGGCTTGTGGAGCAGCGCCCGGAGCTGCCGCCTCTTCGGGATAGCCTCGGGCGGTGGAGACCCCTGTCGAACCGACTGTCGAGGCGGTGCTGGCGGCCGCAGTCGCGAGCGTCGGCGGGGAGGAGCGACCGGGTCAGGTCGAGATGGCGGGCGCCGTCCGGGCAGCCATGGAAAGTGGCCAGCACCTGCTGGTCCAGGCCGGCACCGGCACCGGGAAGTCGCTCGGCTACCTGGTACCTGCCCTGCTGCACGGCGAACGAGTCGTGGTCGCGACCGCAACCCTCGCGCTGCAGCACCAGCTCGTCGAGCGCGACATCCCGGCCCTGCTGGCGGCCGCCGCCGAGGTCATGGACGAGCACCCGTCGTACGCCGTCCTCAAGGGACGCAGCAACTACGCCTGCCTGCACCGCATCCGCGAGGGGGTCCCCGACGACCAGGGCACGCTCGTCGACCTGCCGTCGGGGACGGTAGGCGCAGAGGTGGTGCGACTGCGCGGCTGGGCGGAGCAGGAGTCCAAAGCGGGTGGCGACGGCGACCGGGACAGCGCCCCGTCGCATGCCGACCGGGTGTGGCGCCAGGTGTCGGTGACGCATCGGGAGTGCCTCGGTGCCGCGAAGTGCCCGTACGGTGTGGAGTGCTTCGCGGAGCGGGCGCGCGACCGCGCCAACCGGGCTTCGCTGGTCGTCACCAACCACTCGCTGCTCGCCATCGACGCGATCGAGGGCGTGCCGATGATCCCGGACTACGACACGGTCGTCGTCGACGAGGCCCACGAGCTGGTCGCCAGGGTCACCCAGGCCGAGACCGACGAGCTGTCGCTACCGCTCGTCGAGCGGGCGGCCAGACGGTCCCGCAACTTCGTCGAGGGGCCGGCGCCCGACGACCTCGAAGGTGCCGCCGACGTGCTGCGGGGAGCCCTCGACGACGCCGACCCCGGCCGCTTCGACGCCTTGCCCGAGGCCGTCGCCAGCGGCCTCGCGATGGTGCGGGACGCGGCACGGATGGCGATGAGCGGCTTCCCGAAGGACCCGCCCGGCGCCGAGGTGGACGCGGCGCGCCAGCAGGCGCGCGGGATGGTCGACGAGGTGCGCAAGACCGCCGAGCGGCTGGCCGCCAACAGGCCCGACGACGTGGTCTGGCTCGCCGAGCGCGACCCGGCCCGCGGCGGACGGCAGATGTGCGTGGCGCCCCTGCAGGTGCGTGGACAGCTGCGCGACCGGCTGTTGGCGGCCAAGACCGTGGTCTGCACCTCGGCAACCCTGAAGCTCGGCGGCGACTTCACCTCGCTGGCCGTCTCGATCGGCCTCAACCCCTCCGAACGGGTCGAGGTGGCGGCCCCACCGCCGCCCGAGGAAGAGGACGTCGGGGCAGGCGCCCGCCCATCACCCGGGGGTGAGCCGACCGACGACGACGCCCCGGTCGTGCTCCCGTGGCGCGGCATCGACGTCGGCTCCCCGTTCGACTACCCCCGGCAGGCGATTCTGTACGTCGGTCGTGAGCTGCCTCCGCCCGGACGCGACGGCATCGGCGAGGCGCATCTCAACGAGATCCGCGGGCTCGTGGAGGCGGCCGAGGGGCGGACGCTCGGGTTGTTCTCCTCGCGCCGCGCGGCCGAGACGGCAGCGGAGGCACTGCGCGAGATGGTGCCCCACCTGCCGATCCTCTGCCAGGGCGACGGACAGCTGTCGCACCTGCAGGCGGAGTTCGTGGCCAACCCCGCGGTGAGCCTTTTCGGCACGCTGTCGCTGTGGCAGGGTCTCGACGTCCCGGGGGCAACCTGCCAGCTCGTCATCATCGACCGGATCCCGTTCCCTCGTCCGGACGACCCGCTGATGTCGGCCCGGGCCGCAGCCGTCGACCGGGCTAGCGGCAACGGCTTCATGGCCGTGTCGGCAACACACGCCGCGCTCCTGCTCGCCCAGGGCGCCGGCCGGCTGATTCGCACCGCGCGAGACCGCGGCGTTGTGGCGGTGCTCGACCCGCGGCTCGCCACCGCCCGCTACGGGACGTTCCTGCGCGCCTCCCTGCCACCGATGTGGCTGACGTTCGACGGCGAGGTGGCCCGCGCAGCGCTGCACCGGCTCGCGGCTCCCGAGACACTGGCGATCGGCTAGGTCACCTCGTCAGGCAACCCCGAGGCAGTCAGCGCGAAGGGGGAGGTTGGGCGGCTGCTTCAGCGACCTCCATCCACGAGGTCCAGCCTCGGAGTCGTCCGGAGAAGTCAGACCCGGCGCAGGACCGTGACCACCTTGCCGAGGATGACCGCGTCGGCGCCGTCGATGGGATCGAAGGCGGCATTGTGGGGAAGCAGCCAGACCTGTCCGTTCTTGCGCTGGAATGTCTTGACAGTTGCCTCGCCGTCGATCATCGC
>JBBJMF010000104.1:0-9249 GCA_037719575.1 Nocardioidaceae bacterium | reverse complement strand
ATGCGGCGTGTCCACCTCAAACCACCCCAATCGCCCGAACCGCTCTATACGGGCAATTCCCAAACATGACGGAGCCCTGGCCAGGTGCGGCCCTGCTCACCACTGCAGCGCACGCTGTGCTCCTGGCTTCTGACCGGATGCGAGATTCGTCGCCTCCACGGGCGCATCCCCATCCCGGGCACAGACAATCACGGTCGCAGCCAGCGAGGTCGGCTGAACGCTCAACGAGCGCTACTGCTGTCGGGTAAGATCACTTAACAGCATCGGCGAAATCAGGTGATTCCGCTCCGCTGCTGCTTTAGCGATCTTTGGTCGCTGTAGTGGCGGACGACGCGTCCGGCGAACCGTACAAGCCGAACTAGCGACTTTGAGCAAGGCGTCGGCAACGACTGAACCGCGGAAAACCTGATCTTCAACTTCGGCTCCGCCGCCCTCTACCTGCTTGTCGTCCTCGCCAGGCGCCCCGAGGCCATCGAGGCCGGACGCCTCAGTAGTCCCCGGCGTAGCTGCGGCCGCCCGCGGCCCGAACCGTCTAACCTGCCGAGGTGAGCGGCGACGCAGGTAACCAACCCGAATCGCCGGGCGCGTCGCCCGCACCGCCGCCAGTGGCACCGATCGCGGCGCCCGATCGGTCCGGCCGCGAGCTGAAGGCCAGGATCTGGCTCGGCCTTTCGCTGGTTGTCATCGGGATGTTCCTGCTTGGCGACACCGTGGCTAGGCTGCGGCTCGCCGGGGACTTCCTGGCCGCCTGGTGGCCCTGGGCACTAGTGGCCCTCGCTGCGGCGAATGTGCTGAGGTCGATGCTGCAACTCGAGTCACTGCTCGCGCCGGGACTGCTCGCCTTCGTGGCCTTGGTGGCCCTAGGAGTTCGGGAGGGCATCGCTGCGGCAACGCTGGTGGATTTCACGGTTCCAGCCGTCATTGCGCTGACCGGGGTGGTGCTTCTGGCATCCGTCGGCTCATGGCTGAGCAGGTCTTGGACCAGAATCCTGGTGACTGGCCAGGTGGTCGCACCCGGCGTGGTGTCCGGCGGGCTGCGACCGAGGGTGATCCTGGGTGAACTCCGGGCCGATCTGTCCGCCTTGACGACTCCGCCCAAGGATCTGCAGGTGACTGCAGTGTTCGGTCACATGCATCTCACGGTTCCGGCAGCATGGCAGCTGAACCTGCGCGCAACCGGCGCATTACTCACCTCGATTCGTGGCCTGATCGGCACCGGCCCGCCCGAGGTGGAACTGCGGGTCCAGGGATTCTGTGGCGTGGTCAGCGTTGTCCGAGCCGCCCAAGCAACTCCCGAACCGACGGAAAGGCCGCAGGCTTAGCCGATTCGTCGGGGTGCGCGTAGGGCCAGTCCCCGAGCTTGGCTGCGGCCAGGCCGTCCGCGATCTCGTTCTCCGACTCCTCCTTGAAAAACTCGGACAGTTTCATGAACTGGTCGTACTCGTCGGCCGCCGTCTCCGGGAGCTTGTAGTGCATGGCCCTAAGCAGGTCGAAGCGGTGCAGATCGTAGGCGACCCGAAGATAGGTCGTGAACGTGACTGCGGCCGCGATGGAACCGACGTAGGACAGGCAGCACAGGGCAAACGTGAGGGCCGGAATCCAGTACGCCTTCGGCTCGTCCGCGAGTGCGACAACGGCGACCACGGAGACCACGAAGAAACTGATGCAGAAGTGGGCGGCCGCGTCCAGCGAGTCCCGAGCTGAGGCCTGCATCGCGGCGAACTTCTCGGACAGTAGCGGATAAAGCCGTGGCCAGGAGGCTAGGGTGGTCAGCCCGTACCGTTCACCGGCCGAGGTCTCCCCGGTTCGTAGGGCATTGCCGAGCGCCGTTGGCAGCAGTGGGGTCGGGGGATTAGGCGTGTCTGTCGGTCGTGGATATCGCTCAAGTTTGAGTTTGGCGCGCTGTTTCTCCGCAGCCATTCTCGCGCATTTCCATTGTCGGCGCTTCTGCTCTTGCAGCGTTGTGGCCGGCGAGCCGTCCAGCAGTTCGAGCTGGCGGCCGAGGTGGTTGATCCGCGTTTCAAGCGCCTTCTTCCTGCGGGTCTGATACTCGACGAACACCGGCGCCACCTGCGCGGTCAGCCACCAGCTGTCCCAGTACCCCTCGAGCAACCGAATCATTCTGAGCTGGAAGGGCTGCACCAGCACGGTCAGCAGGGTAATCACCAGCAGCACGATCAGCACGGATACGACATCGATTTTCAGATCAGCCGGGATCAATCGGCTCCAGTCGCTGACCCCGGCAAAACTGTGCGCCCTGAGCAGCAGCCAGACGAACACGATCGGCACCGCGTTGGGCAGCAGACCGACAACCAGGATCCGACCGAACGAGGCGGCACTCGACGTGAGCAGCGAGGCCAACCACATCAGCTTGATCCACCGGGTGCGAAATGGAATAGACGGCTGTTTGCGGCATTCCGCATACCGGTAAAGCGCGGCTCCGGAACGTGTGTAGTCTTTTGACACTCGATCCCGCGCCTGATCTGCGCCTGGGACTCGTAGACCAGAATCCTCAAACTGTCGTGCTTATTGCAGTAATACATCGGAAGATTCCTGCACGGAGTACGGCATTTGCCACAGATCACACCGGGCTGCTGCACTTCCCAGGTGCCTTCCACTCTCGGACACTTGTCACATACGCTCGCCCATCGATGCCGATTGTCGACCTCGATGCCGGCCAAGATTCCGCGGTGGTGACCGCCGGGGAGGGTGAGTATCGCGAGCGCGATGAGACGGCAGACGGCTCGGCCGACCGATGACGTGCGGCGTCGTGACCTCATGATCCTCACCACCTCGCCATGATTATGACCACTGGCAAGCCAGATGTCGCCTACCAGTTTTCGAAGGGGACCGTTCGGCCGTAGCGATCGCCTGTGACCAGGCACGCAACAGGCTCTCCATCACGAAGCTGGGAGGTGAGCAGGCGACACGCGCTGTCAAGCTCCGCTGAGGACGGGCCTGAGGCCTTCACGATCTGTGATCACAGGTGAGAGATCACGAGGATCGAGGAGGGCCCCAGGTGGTCACGGACGCTACCGCCCCGGTGCTGGACGCGGTGTTTGGGTTGGACGGGTTCCGGGTGCTCGCGGCGGCCGATGCCGGCGGTGAGCTGGAGCTGATGATCGAGACGGCGGCGGATCGGGTGGGCTGCCCGAGCTGCGCGGCGGTGGCCACCGCGAAGGATCGCCGCCCGCGTTAGCCGCAGACAGCATGCGCCGCGGCTATCCGCTCATGCCGCTCGACCGCGCAGCCCGTTGTGCCCGCTCATACCGAAGAGCGGATGTTTCATCTCACGAACTTGCGCCGGCTTCAGGTCGAGAGCTGCAACCGCGGGCACCGCACCGCTACCCCGGTCTGTGAAGAGAATCGACCGATTCTCATCCCTCGAGGCGGCCCGGGGTAGGGCCATGGAATCTCAGAACCGGTCGTGTGACCGCCTTGCTACCGAGGTCAGGTCATCCGACCCGATGTGCCAGGGCTACACGGTCGCAGAGAGCTCTCGAATGGCGGAGGCCGGCGCGACCGAGCCGACAGCCGACCAGGCGGCGGGCACGGGCGGGGCGTGGAGCCGTCATCTGGCCGACGTGACTGGCGCACGGTCACCGCGCGCTGAGGTTGTTGGCGTTCGGACCGCCGGTGCTTCAGCCGACAGGCCGTTCCGCGACCCGGCGGAGCGGCACGCCGGTCTAGCTCGGCAGTGTCGACCCAGACGACGGCCAGGCCGCGTCCGCCGATCGCACCCGCAGCAGGGACGCCTGTCCCCTGCGGGCGAGCCGCCTCGCCAGATCCTCCTCGTACGTGGTCACCAGGACCTGCCGCACTTGCACACCGGCAGCGGACATCAGCGATGCGGCGAGCCGGCGGTTGCGCGGGTCGAGGTGCTCCAACGGCTCGTCGAGCCAGAGGAACGACGCGCGCGTCGACGACCCGAGGACGAGCAGCCGGACGGCGAGCAGTGCGACGACCTTCTCGCCGCTGGATAGGTACTCGAAGGGGATGTCCTCGACGCCGCGCCGCAGCGTCAACCGGCCGTCAGCACCGAGCTGAAGCGCGCCGCGGTAGCCGAAGACGCGCTTCCAGCGCGAGCGCACCTCGGTGGCCAGCGGGTCGATGCGCTCCGTCAACAGCTGGTCCGCCGCCTGCCGGGCGACGACGGCAGCCATGCGCGACACCGCGGCCTTGCGGTGAACGAGCAGGGACGCCTCCCGTTCAGTCGCGGCGGCGCGCTCGGCGGCGATCCGCTCCTCGAGCGCGGCGTGCATGACCCGGGCGGCGGCCACCTGCTCGGACACGTCATCGTGACGCCCACGGACCTCCTCGACGCCGGCGCGTGCGGCGTCGACATCGGCACTTCCCGCAGCCGGCAGGTCGTCGGGTGACGGGACAGCAAGCGCCTGTCGAAGCGCGCCACGCACGGCGTCGAGATGCTGACTCGCCCGCGCGAGCTCCGCCTGTCCGGCGGCGCGGTCGGAGTCCAGCGCTGCCAGGTCCCTGTCATGACTTCGTCGAGCGTGCTCGACGTCCTCGCCGCTCAACGGACGTCGGCAGATCGGGCAGTCCCCGGACGCCCCATTGAGCTCCGCCGCCGCGCTCGTGACCGCCTCGAGGCGCCCGGCGACGACGGCGAGCGCCTGGCGAAGGTCGTCGACAGCCGCCAGAGCGGACCTCTCGGCGTCCTCGAGCGCCCGAACGAGGTCGTCGATCGTCCGCACGTCGCGCACTGAGGGGCCCGCTATGAGGGCGGCCCGCGCGGTGGTCAGGGCCTGCTGAAACGCGGCGTGCGCTGCTGCGGCGCGCTCGCCTGCCTCGACGTTCCGGCGCGCCAGCCGCAACTGGTCCTCGGCGTGCTCGAGCTCGTTGCGCAGTGCGGCCCGCTGCTCGTGCAGCGCCGCGAGTCGTTCATCGGCGCGGGCGAGCTGGTCGGCCAGGTCAGCAAGGTCCGCCGTGGCACGCCGTGAAGCGGTGCGGTACCCCTTAGCCTCGGCCTCGTTCTCGTCGTGTATCTGCTGCATCCGGTCCGCGACGCCGATCAGGTCGCCGACCCCGAGCACCCGGCACAGGTGCTCGCGCAGGGCGAACGCGCTCACCGTCTCGTCATCGACGGCGCTGCTCGGCACCGTCGTGGTCCGGGCGAGGAAGTCGGCCGACGCCCCGAATGCCTCGGCGAGCACGGCGTCGAGCTTCGCAGCGTCGACGGGGTCACCGCCGAGCGTCGTCTCGACGTCCGTTCTCCCGCCCGCGTCGACGGCCCGCCGGATGTTGAGCACCCGGCGGTCGGGCAGTTCGACCTCGACCTCGATGCTCGTCTCGTCGGCGCCGATGCGGCGGGCCGTGACGGCATCAACGCCGGAGAGCGGGCCGTACACCCCCCACGCGGCGGCCTCGATCAACGACGTCTTGCCGACGCCGTTCTCAGCCAGCACGAACGTGACGCCGGGCCCGATCTCGAGGGACTGCTCCTCGAACGAGCGCCAGCCGCGCAGGTGCAGTTTGCGGATCACGCGACCTGCCTGGCGAGGCGGTCGACCTCGGCGGCGAGGTCGACGGGCTCTCCCTGTCGCGTGGCGGTCGTGATGAGCTCCACGAGACGGTGCTCGTGCCCGACGAGCCCGCGATAGGCGACGGCCTTGTCGCCCTGGTAACGCCGCTTCGCCTCCTCCGCCACTACCCGGAGAGCGATCTCCGTCTCGAGGTCGGCGACGTCGACGAGGTCAACGGCAGCGCGGGCGAGACCGAACTCACCCCACTCCGGCGCGCTGTACTCGAGGATCGCGCGAGCTGCGAGAGCTAGAGGCAGGGCCGGCGGTGCCGGCCGGGCCGGGCGAGTCGCCGCTGTCGAAATCGTGGGGTCGACGTCGTAGCGCGACACCACCCGGGTCAGCAGCTCCCCGGTCTGCGTGGCCACGAGCGCCACCAGGTCGACGTAGCTGTCCGCGTCGAACAGCGCGCGGAGCGCGTCGTCCGGCAGCCACGGGTCGTCGGTCTCGAGGGGGTGGAACCGCGCCAGCAGGTCGAGGTAGCCGAAGGACACGAAGCCCTCGTCGTCGACGTGCACCTCGGCGCGCGGGTCGACGTCGGTGAGCACGTCCTGCACCCGGTGCAGGACCGGTGCCTCGGTTGTCGAGGCCGCCAGCGGCAGGGCGTCAACGAACTCGGTGCCGGCGAGCAGCGCCTCCAACGACGGTGCCGACGCCGAGGGGTCGATCCGCTGGCCCGTCTCCATCAGCCGCATGAGGTTCTCGGCGAGCTGCCGGTTGTGCGAGTCGAGGTGGTCGAGCGGGGGACGCGGGGTCCCGTGCTCGAGGTGGTCCGAGAATGCCGCGAGAACGTCGTCGACGGCGTCGTTGTGGCCGTTCATCTTAGCTCCCCTTCGTCACTCACGTCGAGCGTCGGGAACGACGGATCCCGTCGCGCGGTCTCGTATAGATGCCTGAGTATGCGGCGGCGTTGTTGGCCGACGCCCTGACTTGTGATCCCGCCGAGCTGCTCGCCGAGCTCCTTGTCCGTCATCGTCCCGTAGTAGCCGGTGTGGAAGATCAAGCGCTCCCGCTCGGTCAGCGTCTCGCGGGCCAGCCGGAGCAGCACCCGGTGCTGCTCGGCGACGACGAACGCCGTCTCCGGGCCGTTGCCGAGGTCGGTGTCGACGGTGTCGAAGTCGTCGACGAACGCCAGGATCGTCACGTCGTCCGGCGTGCCGGGCTCGGCCGTCGGTGAGCGTCGTCCCCGCGTCGAGCGCGTCAGCGCGTCCTTCGCCTTGTTGTGCGCGATGCGGACGCTGAGGGCCTCCCACGACTCCTTGACGGCCGTCGGCGGTGTCTTGAGCAGGGCAGCCAACGCCTCCTGAAGCACGTCAAACACGGACTCGCCACCCAGCAAGGTCCGCTCGAATCGGTCGCTGACCCGGCCTTGCCACAGCACCCACTGAATCTGCACGTGCATGTTGTCCTTGATCTTGTCCAGCCGAGCACGGTCCTCCAGCAGCGGGTGGCTGCGGGGGAAGGGAGTCGCGTGCTCGGCCATCTCACCCACCCTGTCTCCTCCCGCGGTGGCCATGAAAGCCCCGATGCAGAACTCGCAACGGACTTTCACCGGTACCCGCCCGGCAGACAGCAGGTCAGCCGGGAGCAGACGGCCCCGGCGCGAGAGGAGTCACGATGAACGACAAGCCCACCGAGCTGCGGCCGAGCGTCGCGTTCGCGATCGACGGCCGGAGCTACGAGACCCGCGACCGGCGGCAGCCCGCCGCCGACCTGCTGCGCTTGGCCGGCGTCGACCCGGCGCTCTATGACCTCGGCGAGCTGCGCGGCCAGCGCCCCGAGCCGGCCCGCTACGCCGACGACGAGCTCGTACAGATCCACCCGGGCGCACGATTCGTCACCATCCGCCAAAACGCCGACGTCGCGTGACCAGCGAGCCCGTGGCGGACTTCGTCGACGGCCTGCGTCGCCTGCAGACCGAGCCCGAGGTGCGCGACGGGCTCGTCGTCTACCGGGTCGAGCCCGTCGAGGGGAGGCACGCCGGCGAGCTCGTGGAGACCGCAGTCGAGGTCGCCGAGCTCGCCGGCTGGCCGATGGCCCCGCCCCACTGGACCCACCTCCCGGCGGGCGTGACGCTGCCCGCGACCAACAGCCAGCAGTCCAGCCGGTCGGGCTGGCTGCGGCACTCGCGCCAGGTCCGCGGGTGGGGCGGCGACGCCGACCCCGCGCGGGCGTGGGTCGCTCACATCCGCGGCGTCCTGGGAGCCGCGCGATGACCCGACGGACGTCGGTCGCGATGACCGCCGACACCCACGACGCCCTCGTCGGGCACCTGCTCCGTGACGACGGCCAGGAGGACATCTGCCTCGCGACCTACCGCCTGTCCACCGGCGCGACCCGGCGCACCGCTCTGGTGCGCCGGGTCGTCCTGCCCGAGCCCGGCGAGCGCGCGGTACACGGCAACGCCTCGCTCACCGGCGGCTACATCCTGCGCGCCACCGCGCTCGCGCAGGAGGACGGCTGCGGGCTCGTCCTCGCGCACAGCCACCCCGGCGGTCGCGGCTGGCAGGGCGTGAGCGGTCCGGATCGCGACGCCGAGACCGCCTACGCCAACCTCGCCCGAGAGATCACCGGGCTGCCGCTCGTGGGCATGACGCTCTCCGGCGACCAGACCTGGTCCGCCCGGCACTGGGACCACAGCACCGGCCGCGACGTCGAGGCGACGTACGCCGAGAACGTCCGCGTCCTGGGCGACCGGCTCGTCGTCACCTGGAACGACGCCCTCATCCCGCCGCCCAGGGCTCGGCGCAGCCAGGTCCGCGCCGTCGCCTCGTGGGGCGAGCGGATGCACTGCGACCTCACCCGGCGCGCGGTGCTCGTCGTCGGCGCCGGCTCGGTGGGCCTCGACATCGCGGTGCGGCTGGCGGCGACGGGCGTCACCCGCATCGGGCTGATGGACTTCGACACCGTCGAGGAGCGCAACCTCGACCGGCTGATCGGCGCGACGCGGGTCGACGCCTGGCTGCGCCGGTCGAAGGTCGACGTGGTCGGCCGCCTCGTCGTCCTCAACGCGACGGCGGCGGGGCTGCAGCTGGAGACCTCGGAACTCAGCGTCTGTGAGCCGGCAGGCTTGGCGGCAGCGCTGGACTTCGACGTCATCTTCAGCTGCGTCGACCGTCCGTGGGCGCGGGCGGTCCTCAACAACGCGGCGTACGCCCATCTGATCCCGGTCGTCGACGGCGGCATCGGCGTCGACGCCTTCGCCGACGGCAACGGCATGCGCGGGGCGACCTGGCGCTCGCACGTCGTCCGCCCCGGCCGCCCGTGCCTGGCCTGCAACGGGCAGCTCGACCTCGCCGCTGTGACCGCCGACCGTGCCGGCGACCTGGACGACCCGCACTACATCGCCGGCCTCGGCGGCAACGGCGACGACCGGGGCGAGAACGTCGCCGCGCTGTCCGTCAGCGCAGCCGCGGGCCTGCTCGCGCAGTACGTCAGCCTCACGGTCGCCCCTGGCGGGCTGGGCGAGCCCGGCCCCCTGCGCTACGTGCTCAGCACGCACACCCTCGAGCACGTGGCTGCCGAGACCCGCCCGACCTGCCCCGTCGAGGCGACGATCGCCGACGGCGACGCGGCCCTGACGCTCGCGGGCCCGCACCACGCTGCGCAACAGAGCAGAGCCGCGCGCCGGGACACCGGGCGCAACTGGGACGTGGGGGGGGGCCCGGCCCCCCCCCCCCACCCGCCCCCGCGGCGCGCGCGCCCGGGGGGA
>JBBJMF010000034.1:0-26603 GCA_037719575.1 Nocardioidaceae bacterium | reverse complement strand
TACGACGTTTGGTCGGCGCCGTGGCGGGCACGTGTCCAGCAGGCACACCACAGCGAGGGAGACGTCATGCGGATCGGCTACTTCTTGTCCTGCGAGGAGTACTCGCCATCAGAGCTGGTCGAGCAGGCGAAACGGGCCGAGGATGCCGGCTTCGACGCGCTCTGGATCAGCGACCACTTCCATCCCTGGAACGACGAGCAGGGGCAGAGCCCCTTCGTCTGGTCGATGATCGGTGCGATCTCGCAGGTCTGCACGCTGCCGGTGACGACCGCGGTCACCTGCCCGACGATGCGCATCCACCCGATGGTGATCGCCCAGGCGGCCGCCACCAGCGCCGTCCTGCTCGACGGAAAGTTCGTGCTCGGCATCGGCACCGGCGAAGCGCTCAACGAGCACATCACCGGACAGGCCTTCCCTACCACGGACGTCCGACTGGAGATGCTGGAGGAGGCCGTCGCGGTCATCCGCAAGCTGTGGACCGGCGACGTCGTCTCGCACCGCGGGCAGTACTACACGGTCGACACCGCGCGCATCTACACGCTGCCTGACGCGCCCCCGCCTGTCTACATGTCTGCCTTCGGTCCGAAGGCCACCGACGTCGCCAGTCGGATCGCCGACGGCTTCATCAGCACGAGTCCCGACGCGGACCTGCTCGGTAGGTTCAAGGAGGGTGGCGGCGAGGGCAAGCCGACGCAGGCCGGTTTCAAGGTCTGCTACGCCGACACCCCCGAGGACGGAGTCGAGATCGCCCACCGGCTCTGGGCCAACGCCGGGGTGCCCGGGGAGCTCTCCCAGGTGCTGCCGTCACCGAAGCACTTCGAGCAGGCCTCGACCCTCGTCACGAAGGAGATGACCGCCGAGTCGACCACCTGCGGCAAGGACCCCGCGGAGCACCTGAGTGCCTTCGAGCCTTTCGTCGAGGCCGGGTTCGACGAGATCTACGTCGCCAACATGGGTCCGCACCACGCCGAGATGCTTGCGATGTACGGCGCCGAGGTGCTCCCCGAGCTCCATTGAATCAACTCCGTACGACGATCGGGTGCGCGCCGCGCGCCGTCGTACGACCGATGACCGGATATCCCGGGACCTCGCCGACGACCAGCAGGCCGCCGGACGTCTGGGCGTCGGCGAGCAGCAGCAGCTCGGCCTCTCCGACGTCCGAGCGCAGGTGCGGTCGCACCCAGTCGAGGTTGCGCCTGCTGCCCCCCGGCACGAAGCCGTCCGCCAGTGCCTGACGGGCGCCGTCGACGTACGGGACCGCGGCGGCGTCGACCTCAGCCGACACACCGCTCGCGCGGAGCAGCTTGAAGAGGTGCCCGAGAAGTCCGAACCCGGTCACGTCCGTCGCGCACACCGCCCCGGCTGCGAGCGCGGCCCGGCTGGCGACGCTGTTCAGGGCGCTCATCACCTCGACGGCGGCGTCATGCCCACAGCCGGTCGCCTTGTGACGGTTGTTGAGCACGCCGAGGCCCAGCGGCTTGGTCAGCGTCAGCGGCAGATCGGCGGCCGCGGCGTCGTTGCGCAACAGCCGCTCCGGGTCCGCGATGCCGGTCACCGCAAGTCCGTACTTCGGCTCGACGTCGTCGACGCTGTGCCCGCCGGCCAGGAAGCAGCCGGCCTGTGCACACACGTCGGCGCCACCGCGGAGCACCTCGCGGGCCAGCTCGAGCGGCAGCGTCTCGCGCGGCCAGCAGAGCAGGTTCACCGCCACCAGCGGCTCCCCGCCCATGGCGTAGACGTCGGAGAGCGCGTTGGCGGCGGCGATCCGGCCCCAGTCGTACGGATCGTCGACGACCGGTGGGAAGAAGTCCGCGGTGGCGATGAGTGCCCGCGTCCCGTCGATCCGGACGACCGCCCCGTCGTCGCCATTCTCCAAGCCGACAAGGAGATCCGCCGTCTGTCGTGACTGCGGAAGCTCCGCAACGATGCGCTCGAGCTCATCCGGCGGGATCTTGCACGCGCAGCCGCCACCGGAGGCGGTCTGCGTGAGCCGGAGCGGTGTGGGGGGGCTCGTCACCTGACCAGCGTACGGTCGCGCATCCGCTCTCGCTGCGGGCCGACGGTGTACTTCGGGTCCTCGGCGGACGCGAGCCCGGCTTGGAAGATGCCGAAACGGGTGAGCACCGAGGCCGCCTGGAACATCGTGCCTGCAACGACCGAGAGCGCCCGGGACCGCCGTCCGACCACCGCGGCGACGACGCCGGCGACCGTCAGGTTCCGGGCCGACTTCATGAAGGCGCCGGGACGCCCCTGTCGATAGGGCTCGCCGACCACGCCGAGCCTCCTGAGGAGCAGCTCGGCCGCGACGATCTCCACCCCCGCGCCGACGACGGCCAGCCGGCGGGCCGGACCCGTCTGGTCCGTCGGCGCCCCGATCAGCGCGAGCCCGGCGGCTGCCGTCGACGCGCTGCCCGCGAAGATGAAAGGCATCTCGCGGTAGCCCTCGTGCCAGGCCGGGATCGCCGTGTTGCTGATGAGCGCGCCCGTGTACGTCGCCAGGGCCGGGCCCAGGACGCCGGCTCCCACGCCCGCGAGCCGCCCGAGCCGCGGCAGTCTGCCCGTGAGGTCCGACGCGAGCGCCCCAGCGGCCAGTCCGCTGAACGGTGCCAGGATCCAGGACCCGACGGAGAGCGGCGACGTCACCTTGAACACCCGGAGCATGTTCAGGAAGCGTTCGGGACGGCCGAGGTCGTGAACGAGTGCCACCGTGCCCACGGTCGCACCGCCAGCGGCAGCCACCCGTGAGACCCGTTGCAGGGCAGGCCGCCCCGTCGCAGCGGCGCCCTCGGCCAGGACAGCCGACACCCCCGCCACTCCCCCGAGGTAGAGGTAGAGCGGGACGTCCGGCTGCTTCCATACCGGGGTCTTGAGGATCGGCCGCCCGTAGTAGGAGCTGACGGGGTCGGCCTTGGCGACCAGGCGTGGCTCGCTCACGGACGACCCCCCACGAAGGCGGCAACCCCGGCGGCCACGACGGCGACGGCGGCGGCACCGACATGCTTCCAGATCGACCCCAGGTCGCGGGTCGTCACGACCGGGTCGGGAGGCATGCCATAGACCTCCGGCTCGTCGAGCAGCAGGAAGAAGGCGCCGTCGCCTCCCACGCCGTCCTCGGGATCCTGCCCGTAGAGCCGCGCCACGTCGACCCCCTGGGCATGCAGCTCGGCGACCCTCCGGTCGGCGCGCTGGCGTAGCACGTCGAGCTCGCCGAACTGGATCGAGTCGGTCGGGCAGGCCTTGGCGCAGGCGGGTTCCTCGCCGACCTTGAGCCGGTCGTAGCACATCGTGCACTTGAAGACCCGGCCGTCCTCCTTGCGCTGGTCGATGACCCCGTAGGGACAGGCAGGCACGCAGTAGCCACACCCGTTGCACACGTCGGGCTGGACGACCACCGTGCCGAACTCCGTGCGGAAGAGCGCCCCGGTGGGGCAGACGTCGAGGCACGCCGCGTGGGTGCAGTGCTTGCACACGTCGGACGACATCAGCCAGCGCAGGTCCGTGTCGTTGGTTGTCGTGCCCTGCGGGTCCGGGGCGCCCAGACCCGGCATGCCCAGGTCGGCAGGCACCGACTTCTCGACGAACGCGACGTGCCGCCACGAGTTCGCGTCCAGCTGGCCCGTGTTGTCGTAGGACATCCCGGTGAGGAGCAGGCCGTCCTCCGGGATGTCGTTCCACTGCTTGCACGCGACCTCGCACGCCTTGCACCCGATGCAGACGCTGGTGTCGGTGAAGAACCCCACGCGGGGCGCGGGAGTGGCGTACCCCGCGTCAGCGCTGACATCGGGCAACGGTCCGGAGAGACGAGGACTCACGACCCACCTCCTCCATCCGCCATCGCGTCGAGCCCGGCACGAGCACGGTACGCCGCGACGTACGCCAGCAGCGCGGGGCCGCGGGGCCGCCGGCCGGCCCGCACGTCACAGGTGCCGACCTTATCCTGGATGTTGACGTTCGGGTCCACGGTCACGCTCACCAGGTCGTTGGCGGAGTCGCCGGTGGTGAGCCCGGTCCCGCCCCAGTGGTAGGGCAGACCGACCTGGTGCACGACCCGGCCGGCGAGGCGGAGCGGCCGCATCCGCTCGGTCACCAGCACCCGGGCCTCGATCGCCGTCCGGGCCGTCACGATCGTCGCCCATCCCAGGTGCTCAAGCCCTCGTTCCGTGGCCAGTTGCGGTGAGACCTCGCAGAAGAACGCGGGCTGCAGCTCCGACAGGAACGGCAGCGTCCGGCTCATGCCTCCGGCGGTGTGGTGCTCGGTGAGCCGGTACGTCGTGAACACGAATGGGAACACCTCGCCTTCCGACGGGTTGGCGTCGTTGACCGGTGACTCGTAGTGCTTGCTGGCGGGGTTCTTCTGCTGGGCGTAGACCCGGTTGCCGACCGGCGACTCGGGCGGCTCGTAGTGCGCGGGCAGCGGCCCGTCGGCCAGTCCGGCCGACGCGAACAGCCAGGCCTTGCCGTCGGTCTGCATGATGAACGGGTCGGAGCCGCCGATGGCGTCGGGGCCGGTGGCGCCCTCGGCCGGCACGTGGTGCGGCTCGCGGTCGGGGATGAAGTCGGGTACGTCGTGGCCGGTCCACTCGCCGGCTTCGGCGTCCCACCAGACATAGGCCTTCTGCCGGCTCCACGGCACTCCGTCGGGGTCGGCGGACGCTCGGTTGTAGAGGATGCGGCGGTTGGCCGGCCAGGCCCACCCCCACTCGGGTGCCACCCAGCTCTGCTCGCTGCCGGGTCTGCGACGAGCAGCCTGGTTCACCTCGTCGGCGTACACCCCGCAGTAGATCCAGCAGCCGCAGGAGGTCGAGCCGTCGGACCTGAGCTCCGTGTAGGCCGACAACGCCGCGCCGTCCGGTCCGGTGCCGTTGATCTCCCGGAGCACCGCGTCCGCGCTGGGCTCCCGGTTGGGACCGTCCTCGGGGTAGTCCCAGGCAAGGTCTCGTATCGGTTGGTCCATCGCGTCGAGTGAGCCCGCCAGCTTCTGCTGGACGCGTTTGCCGAGGTGGTAGTAGAACCACAGGTCACTGGTGGCGTCGCCGGGCGGGTCGACTGCCTTGTGGTGCCACTGCAGCAGCCGCTGGGTGTTGGTGAACGTGCCGCTCTTCTCGGTATGGGCCGCGGCCGGGAGGAAGAACACCTCCGTGCCGATCTCGGCCGGTGCCATCTCGCCGGTCTCGATCTCGGGACCGTCCTTCCAGAACGTCGCGGACTCGATCATCACCAGGTCGCGCACGACGAGCCAGTCGAGCTTGGCCAGCCCGAGCCGCTGCATCTTCCCGTTTGACGTGCCGACGGCGGGGTTCTCCCCCACCAGGAAGTAGCCCTTGACCTTGCCGGCCACCATGTCGAGCACGGTCTGGTAGGTGCCGTGGTCACCGGTGACGCGAGGCAGGTAGTCGAAGCAGTAGTCGTTGTCGGCGGTCGCCGCGTCACCGAAGTACGCCTTGAGCAGGCTCACCGTGTAGCTGCGGATGTTTCCCCAGAAGCCCGTGGCGCCTTCGTCTCGCTCGACATAGTCGTCGATGCTGTGGTGCTCCTTGGCCCGGGGCATCGGCAGGTAGCCCGGAAGGAGGTTGTAGAGCGTCGGGATGTCCGTGGACCCCTGGATGCTGGCATGCCCGCGCAGAGCGAGGATGCCGCCCCCGGGTCGCCCGATGTTGCCGAGCAGGAGCTGCAGGATCGCGGCGGTCCGGATGATCTGCACACCGCTCGCGTGGTGGGTCCAGCCCACGGCGTAGCAGATGGCGGTCGTCCGGTCCCGTCCGCTGTTGGCGGTGACCGCATCGGCCACCTCGGCGAACTTCTCCGCCGGGATGCCGCAGACCTCCTCGACCAGCTGCGGCGTGTAGCGGGCGAAGTGCCGCTTGAGGATCTGGAACACGCACCGTGGGTGCTCCAGCGACAGGTCGCGAGGCGGGTTGCTCTCGACCCGCGGTCCGCCGGACCCGGCGGTCTCGGACTCGCCGGCCTCATGGGCCTGGGCCTCGTCGCCGGAGCCCCCAGCCCCTCCTCCTGTCTCGCCGTCCTCGTAGCGCCAGGACTCGTTGTCGTAGCTGCGCTGCTCCGCGTCGTACCCGGAGAACAGCCCCCCGAGGTCCTCGCTGTCCGCGAAGTCCTCGGTGATGATCGTCGACGCGTTGGTGTAGGCGACGACGTAGTCGCGGAAGGAGAGGTCGTTGCTCAGCACGTGGTTGACCAGCCCGCCGAGGAACGCGATGTCAGTGCCGGCCCGGATCGCGATATGCATGTCGGAGACCGCCGATGTCCGGGTGAACCTCGGGTCGACATGGATGACCGTCGCGCCCTTGGCCTTCGCCTCCATCACCCACTGGAAGCCGACCGGGTGGCACTCGGCCATGTTGGAGCCCTGGATCAGGATGCAGTCACTGTTCGCGAGATCCTGCTGGAAGGTGGTGGCGCCTCCTCGCCCGAACGACGCCCCCAGACCGGGGACGGTGGACGAGTGTCATATCCGCGCCTGGTTCTCGATCTGGATCGCGCCCATCGCGGTGTAGAGCTTCTTCATGAGGTAGTTCTCCTCGTTGTCGAGGGTCGCTCCTCCGAGGCTCGCGATGCCCGTCGTGCGTCGTACCCGGTGACCGTCGGCCTCCCACTGCCAGTACTCCTTGCGGCTCTTGACGACCCGGTCCGCGATCATGTCCATCGCGGTATCGAGGTCGAGGTCCTCCCATTCCGTGCCGAAGGGGCGGCGGTAGCGGACCGTCGTGACGCGGCTGGGCGACGTGACGAGCTGGGCGCTTGCGCTGCCCTTCGGACAGAGCCGGCCGCGCGAGATCGGGCTCGCCGGGTCGCCCTCGATCTGGACCACCCGCTCGTCCTTGACGTAGACCTGCTGCCCGCAGCCGACCGCGCAGTAGGGACAGATCGAGTCGACCACCCGGTCGGCGTCGATGGTGCGGGCGTGCCACGACTCGGTGCGCTTCGATGTCACCGCGGCCCCGCGGGCGAGGATGTCGCCGTCGCGTGCCTGGCGGACCAGCGGCCACGAGCCGATAAACGTCCTGACTCCCATGCCACCCTCCTCGCGCCTGATCGTCGCCGCGTTGCCAACGCTAACCCCGTACGACGCAACGCACCTCTCGACCCACCCATACCTGCGCCGCGGAGGGGTATGGAGAGAGGATGAGAAATGTCCTGGTGACCGGCACGTCCAGCGGTATCGGCGAGGCGACCGCGCTTCGCCTCGACGAGGTGGGGATGCGCGTCTTCGCCGGGGTCCGTGACCCGGCCGACGGGGAGGCGCTCGCCGCCAAGGCGAGCGAGCGGCTGCACCCGCTCCGGTGCGACATCACCGACGGCTCCTCGGTGACCCAGGCGTTGCAGGAGGTCACGGATGTCGTCGGGGACGATGGGCTGTGGGGGCTCGTCAACAACGCCGGAGCGGGCTACCCCGGCCCTCTCGAGGCCATCGCGATCGACGACCTCCGAGCCCAGCTGGAGGTCAACCTGGTCGGCCACGTCCGGGTCACCCAGGCGTTCCTGCCTCTCGTTCGCGCCGCGCGTGGGCGGCTGGTGTTCGTCGGGTCCATCGGGGGACGGATCGCCTTCCCGTTCGCCGGGCCCTACCACATGACGAAGTTCGCGATGGAGGCGCTGGCTGACGTCTGGCGGCAGGAGCTGCACCCCGACTCGATCGAGGTCTCGCTCATCGAGCCGGGAGTGATGTCCACCTCGATCTGGAGCAAGGCCGTCGACCGGGTGGATGCGTTGCTGGCCAGCCCGGACCCGGTCATCGACCGCTACCGCGAGCGGCTGGGCAAGTTCCGCAGCAGCCTCGAGAGTGGCGACGAGCACGGGAGCTCCCCTGCCGATGTGGCCAAGAGCATCGAGAGGGCGCTCACCGCGCGACGACCGGCCACCCGGTATCCCGTGGGCCTGTCAGCACGGGTGGTGAGCCAGCTCGCCCCGGTTGTGCCCGACCGCCTGCTCGACGTGTTCGCCCGTCGGGTCGGTCCCTGAAACCACGGTCTAGTCTGGCGGCGGAGGCGTACCTCGTCTGGTGATGGGCGCGGTCCTCAAAACCGTTGTGGCCGAGCATCTCGGCCAGGCGGGTTCGATTCCCGTCCGCCTCCGCCACGGTGGAGCCGGCCGGCCAGCGACGCCGGCGCTTGTAACCGCCAGGAAGGACGAGTCCGCCCGTGGAAGACCCGCGCCGCCTCGTCCCCCGCACCGACGTCGTGCTCGCCGACCCGAGGCTGGCGCCGGGGATCGAGCGGCTCGGCCTGACCCGGGTCAAGGTCGCGCTCGGGCCCGCCCTGACCCGCTGCCGGGCCGGCGACATCGCGCCGGAGGACGTGGTCGACGAGGTCCTGGGGAAGCTCCCCGAGAGTCCCGGCGGACTTCGCCCGGTCATCAACGCCACTGGTGTGGTGGTCCACACCAACCTCGGCCGAGCCCCGCTGTCGCTGGCCGCGCGGGAGGCGCTGGCCCTGGCCGCCGGTTCGACCGATGTCGAGCTCGACCTCGCCACGGGCCAGCGCGGCCCGCGCGGACGCTCGGCACTGGCGGCACTCGCCCGGGCAGTCCCCGATGCGGAGGACGTGCTCATCGTCAACAACGGCGCGGCCGCGCTGTCGCTGGTGGCCCACGCGCTGGCCTGGGGGCGCGAGATCGTCGTCGCCCGCGGCGAGCTCGTCGAGATCGGGAACGGCTTCCGGATCCCCGATCTGCTCGAGTCCTCCGGTGCGGTGCTTCGCGAGGTGGGTACGACGAACCGGGTCCACCTCGCCGACTACGCAGACGCGATCTCGGACGCCACCGCACTCGTCCTCAAGGTGCACCCGTCGAACTTCACTGTTGCCGGGTTCACCGCCTCCGCCGGTGCCGCCCAGCTGGCGACCCTTCCCGTCCCGGTGGTGGTCGACATCGGGTCCGGCCTCCTGCAACCCCACCGTCGGCTGCCCCGTGAACCGGACGCCAGAACCTCGCTGCGTGCCGGGGCCGCACTCGTGACGGCGTCGGGGGACAAGCTCCTGGGCGGGCCGCAGTCCGGTCTCGTGCTCGGTCGCGCCGAGATGGTGGCAAGGATGAGACGGCACCCCGTCGCCCGTGCCTTCAGGGTCGACAAGCTGACACTTGCGGCGCTCGAGGCTACGCTCGAAGGCCCGCCCTCACCGGTCGCGCTTGCCCTGAGTACGACACGCGGCGAGCTGCTGGACCGAGCCCGGGCGATCAGCGACGCGCTGGGTGATGCCATCGACTCCGAGGCCGTCCCGACCACGGCCATGGTCGGTGGTGGCGGTGCTCCCGGCGTCGAGCTGGAGAGCGCCGCCGTCACCCTGCCCGAGAGGCTCGCCCGCATGCTGCGCACGGCCAGGCCTGCGGTGCTCGGCCGCGTCGACCGCGGCCGGCTGCTGCTCGACCTGATCGCCGTCGACCCGTCGTACGACGCATCGATCATCGACGCCGTCCGCAACAGCTCCCGGGAGTGACACGTGCAGGTCATCGCCACGGCGGGCCACGTCGACCACGGAAAGTCCACCCTGGTGCGCGCGCTCACCGGACAGGACCCCGACCGGCTCGTCGAGGAGCGCAGGCGAGGGCTGTCCATCGAGCTGGGCTACTGCTGGACCTCGCTTCCCGACGTCGGCCAGGTCGCCTTCGTCGACGTCCCGGGGCACGAGCGGTTCGTGTCGACGATGCTGGCCGGCGTCGGGCCGGTACCCGCGGTGCTCTTCGTGGTTGCGGCCGACGACCCGTGGATGCCGCAGGCCGCCGAGCATCTGGCTGCGTTGGACGCCTTCGGCGTTCGGCACGGAGTGGTCGCGGTTACCCGGTCCGATCTCGCCGACCCGGCGTCCGCCGTCGCCGAGACGCACGCGCGGCTCGGCTCGACGTCGCTCGCGGGCGCCCCCGTCGTCGCCGTCAGTGGTCGCGACGGCTCGGGCCTCGACGAGCTGCGCTCCGCAATTGCCGCGATGGTGGGGGCCCTTCCGACACCGTCGCCGGAGGCCGCCGTGCGGCTGTGGGTGGACCGCCGGTTCCAGGTCGCAGGCGCGGGCACCGTTGTGACCGGGACCCTGCCGGCCGGGCGGATCCGCGTCGGCGACACGCTGGACCACGACGGCACGAGCGTGCGGGTCAGAGGTCTCGAGGCACTCGGCCAGCCGGTGGACATGGTCCAAGGCGTCTCGCGGGTCGCGCTACGTCTCGGGCGAGGCGCTCCCGACGACCTGCGGCGGGGCAGCGCCCTCGTCACGCCATGCGGGTGGCAGCCCACCCGCATGGTGGACGTGCGGACCGGCGGCGACGGGACGCTACCGGAGCGCCCGATCCTGCACATCGGCGCGACGGCCGTGGGGGCCCGCTGCCGACCGCTGGGTGACCGGCTGGCCAGGCTGACCTTCGATCGCCGGCTGCCGCTGCATGTCGGCGACACGCTGGTGCTGCGCGACCCGGGCAGCAAGGCCATCTGGAGCACGCTGGTGCTCGATCCCGCTCCCCCGCCACTGCTGCGGCGTGGTGCAGCTCGACGGCGCGCGACGGCGCTCGCCGCCTCGACAGGTTCCCCGGACCTTAAGGACGAGCTTCGCCGACGCGGTGTGGCGCGACTCTCCGGGCTGCGGCGGATCGGCGTGGCGGTCGACGACGAGGTGGTCGCTGCTGTCGGCCTACGGGCTCGCGACTGGCTGCTGGACCCGCGGGAGGCGCCGCGCCTGGCAGGCGAGCTCCGAAGGCTTGTCGAGAAGCGGCGCCGCACGCAGCCGATGGACACCCGGCTCACTCTCGTCGCCGCCGCTCAGGCTCTCGACCTGCCGACTCCGGAGCTCGTCGCGCTCCTTGTCGCACCTCCGCTCGAGGTCGTCGAGGGTCGGGTGGTCGACGTCGAGGCGACCCTCCCTGATGACGTGCTCGGCGGGCTACGGCGGCTCGAGGACCAGCTCATCATCGATCCCTTCTCCGCCCCCGACGCCGAGCGGCTCGCCGAGCTCGACCTGGACCGCTCCGGCCTGGCGGCAGCGGTCCGGGCCGGTCGTCTGCTCCGCCTTGCTGACGGCATCGTGCTGCTCCCGGGAGCCGAGATCATAGCCGCGAAGACCCTGGCCGAGCTCCCCCAGCCGTTCACGGTGAGCGAAGCCCGGGTGCGCCTGGGTACCAGCCGCCGAGTTGTCCTGCCGCTGCTTGCAATTCTGGATGAACGCAGGCTCACCCGGCGCCTCCCCGACGATCGCCGCGAGGTGGTCCGCCGAACCTCGTTGCCCGAGCTCGCCGAGTAGACCCGGCACGCTCCCCGGCAGCGGGAGTTGAGCGAGCGGGACCGTACCCTTGGAGATCCAGGACATCCTGGTGCCAAACGAGGCGGGAGGAGGGTGACGTGCCGGACTCCCCCGACGCGATCGTCATCGGAGCCGGCCCGAACGGCCTGGTGGCCGCGAACATCCTCGCCGACGCGGGCTGGTCGGTCCTCGTGCTGGAGGCCCAGAGCGACGTCGGCGGGGCGGTCCGCAGCGACCGTGAGCTCGACCCCGCGTTCGTTCACGACACGTTCAGCGCGTTCTACCCGCTCGCCGCGGCGTCTCCGGCGATCCGCCGGCTGGGGCTGGAGGAGCACGGCCTGCGCTGGCGGCGCGCTCCCGCCGTCCTCGGCAACCCGATGCCCGACGGCTCGTGGGCCCTCCTGCACGACGACGTCAACGACACGGCCGCCGGGTTGGAGAGCCAGGCGTCCGGTGACGGTGACCGGTGGCGGGCGCTGTACGACGACTGGCAGCGCATCGGTCCGGGGCTGATCGACTCGCTGCTCAGCCCGTTCCCCCCGGTGAAGGGCGGCGCCAAGATGCTGGCCCAGCTGCCGCGGGTGGGTGGGCTGTCGTATGTGCGGATGATGCTCGAGCCGGCGCGGCAGCTCGCGGAGTCGCGGTTCAGGGGCCAGGCGGCCCGGCTGCTCCTCGCCGGCAACGCCGGCCACAGCGACATCCCCCTCGACGCGCCCGGTTCCGGCCTGATGGCGCTGCTCTTGTCAATGCTCGGCCAGACCGTGGGATTCCCCGTGCCCGAAGGTGGAGCCGGCGAGCTGACCCAGGCCCTGGCTCGGCGGCTGCGGGCCAAGGGTGGCGAGATCCGGTGCGACTCCCATGTGGACCGGGTCGACGTCGTCGGCCGCCGCGCCCGGTCCGTCAGCCTGCACACCGGGGAGACCCTCGCGGTGGGTCGCGCCGTACTCGCCGACGTCGTGGCGCCGAGGCTCTACGGCGGTCTCGTCGCCTGGTCCGACCTGCCGGAGCGCACCCGGGACAACATGGCTCGCTTCCAGCTCGACCCGTCGACGGTCAAGGTGGACTGGGCACTCGACCGACCGGTGCCGTGGACGTCACCGCCCGAGGCGATGCCGGGCACCGTCCACATCGCCGACTCCACCGACCAGCTCGTCTCCTCGTTGCAGCAGCTCGACGTCCACACGGTGCCGGCCGAGCCCTTCCTGCTGGTCGGGCAGATGACGACGACCGACCCCACGCGGTCCCCGGCCGGCACCGAGTCGTTCTGGGCCTACACCCACGTGCCGCAGGAGGTGCACGCCGACGCCGGCGAGGAGGGCATCACCGGGGAGTGGGGCCACGACGACGCCGAGCGGATGGCCGACCGGATGCAGCGTCGGATCGAGCGGTACGCCCCCGGCTTCGGCTCGACCATCACCGCCCGGCGAGTCCTCACCCCGCCAGATCTCCAGCGACGCAACGAGAACCTCGTCGGCGGCGCGATCAACGGCGGGACGGCGGAGATCCACCAGCAGCTGGTGTTCCGCCCGATACCCGGGCTCGGCCGTGCGGGGACGCCGATCCGCGGGCTCTTTCTCGCGTCGGCGTCGGCGCACCCGGGCGGCGGCGTCCACGGCGCAGCCGGGAGCAACGCGGCCCGGGCAGCCATCGCGGCACATCGACTGGGAAGGCTACGACGATGACGAGCACCGTTTCCACGACGATCGAGGGGACCGCATCCGAGGTGTGGGACACGCTGGCCGATGGCTGGCTCTACGGTCTTTGGGTCGTCGGCGCCTCCCGGATCAGGGATGTGGACGGCTCCTGGCCCGCACCCGGCTCGAAGATCCATCACTCGGTCGGGAGCTGGCCCCTCGTGATCGACGACACGACCTCCGTCGTGACGTGTGAGGCGGACCGCCGGCTGGTGCTGCAGGCCCGCGCCTGGCCGAGCGGCGAGGCGCAGGTCGACATCACCATCGAGGAGCAGGCGGATGGCACGCTCGTCTCGATGAGCGAGGACGCGACCCACGGGCCGGCGCTGCTGGTCCCGTCCGTCGTACGTCGCGCCGTCCTCGACCGGCGAAACACCGAGAGCCTGAAACGCCTCACCCACCTGGTCGAGCACCGGACCCGCCCCGGCTCGTAGCCAGTGACGCGTCAGCCGGCGTCCTTGTCGGCCGCAGCCCTCGCCACGAGGGATGTCGCAGCCGACCGTCCGTGGTCCACCCGCTGAACGCCACCTCGCCGACGAGCCTGGGCGTGCACCAGCGGGCGTCCTTGGCGTCCTTCCTCGGCACGTCGACGAACGGCGACGTCGTGCGCTCCAGCCTGCTCACCCGCTGCTCCAGGTCCCTCAGCATCGACTGGGTGAACCCGGTGCCCACCTTTCCGACGTAGCGGAGCCCGTCCTCGTCGGGCACGCCGAGCAGGAGGGACCCGAGGGTGCCGGTGCGGCGCCCCTCGCCCGGACGCCAGCCGCCGATCAGCACCTCGATGTCCAGGGAGTTCTTGATCTTGAGCCAGTTCGGGGTCCGTCGGCCCGGTTGGTAGGTGCTGTCGGCGCGTTTGGCGAGCAGCCCCTCCAGGCCCTGCTCACGCGTCGCCGCCAGCAGGTCCGCGCCGTCCCCGTCCAGTGCCGGCGGGGTCTGCCACCCGGGGCCCGAGAGCCCGAGACCCTCGAGCAGCTCCCGCCGCCGGGTGTAGGGGAGGGTCAGCGTGGGCTGTCCGTCGAGGTGCAGCAGGTCGAACAGGACGTAGACGACGGGGTGGCTCGACGCGAGACGTCTCACCTGGGAGGCGGACGTCACGCCGAGCCGTTGCTGCAACCGGCCGAAGCTCGGGCGGCCCTGGTCGTCGAACGCGACGATCTCGCCGTCGAGGACCACCTGGGTCGACCCGAGCGCCGCGCCGAGAGCTCGCAGCTCCGGGTACGACGCCGTGACGTCGCGGTCGTTGCGCGAGCGGAGGGTGAGCCGGCCGCCGTCGACGTAGCCGACGGCCCGGACGCCGTCCCACTTCATCTCGTAGGTCCAGCCCGAGCCGTCGGCCGGCAGGCCCGCCGGCGTGGCCAGCATCGGTGCCACCAGATCCGGCAGCGGCGTCCAGCCGGGCTCGGCCTCGTCCATCCGATGGACCATCCAGTTCTTCGGGTCGGTGCGGAAGAGGACGTAGCGGCCCCGCGCCCGGGCTCCGTGCAGGACAACCTTGACCTTGTCGGGCGTCCACTCCTCCGTCTCGTAGGTGCCGCGGTCCCAGATCACGACGTTGCCCCCGCCGTACTCGCCGGCCGGGATGGAGCCGCCGAACGACGCGTACTCCAACGGGTGGTCCTCGGTCTGCACCGCGAGGTGGTTGGTGCGCCGGTCCGTCGGAAGGCCCTTCGGGACCGCCCACGACACCAGCACCCCGGCTCGTTCCAGCCGGAAGTCCCAGTGCAGAGCGCGAGCATGGTGCTCCTGGATGACGAACGTGTCGTCCTTGCCCGTGGGCAACGGACCGGCGGCGGGGACGGGCTCCGGAGTGAGAGACGCGTCGCGCTTGCGTCGGTACTCCCGGAGTGGATCCTCGTCACCGGGCTTGGGGCGTGCAGACCTCGGCACTCCCGTCACCCCTTCCGGCCCGACCCGTTCAGCTGGTCGAGCACGTCCGCCGTCGACGTCAGGGTGACCAGCGGCGCATAGAGGCTCATCGCGTCGAGCGCCCGCCGATGGTCGGTGGGGCTCAACCCGGCGCAGGCGTCGGCGACCACCCGGACCTCGACCCCGGCGTCGGCAGCGGCAAGGGCTGTCGACAGCACACAGCAGTCCGTCGAGACGCCCGAAAGGACGAGGGTTCGCGCTCCCGAGGTCACCTCGCGGAGCGAGCCTGGCCGGTCGTCCCACTTTCCGAACGTCGACCTGCTGACGACGCGGTGCCCGTGATGCGGCAGCGTCTCGACCAGGTCGTAGATCGGGGAGCTCGCGGGGACCAGGGCGAACGGCCACGCCCGGTAGTAGTTCCGCCAGGCCCCCTCCGGGTCCTCGGGAGCGACGAACCGGGTGAAGACGACCCGCTCCCGGAACGCCTCGACCAGGCTCCGGGTGTTGTCCAGGATGGCGTCGAACCCCGGCGTGCACCACTGGCTCTGCGGGCGCGCGAAGACGTTCTGCATGTCCACCACGATGAGCCAGGCCAGCCCGTCGAGGCCTGGCGGCGACTGAGCCACCCTGCTCCCTTGCCCCACCGAGCCAACCTATCGCGCCGGGTCCGCGCGGCCGGGTCAGTGCAGCCAGCGGGTTGCGGCGGCGAGCTCGGCGTCGTCGAGGTCGGCGTACTGCTCGATGTCGCTCTCCCGGATGGCGACGATCGAGGCGACGAGGTCGGGGCCGAGTGCAGCACCCAGCACCTCGTCGGACCTGAACGCTGAGACCGCCTCGCCGAGGCTGGTCGGCAGGCGCCGGATCCCTCGCTGACTGAGCTCCTCGTCGCCGAGTGCCGCGGGGTCGACGTCCACCGGCTCGGGGAGCAGCGCGCCGTCCGAGAGCCCGGCGGATCCCGCGGCCAGCAGGCCAGCCAGCAGGAGATAGGGATTGGCGAGCAGGTCGAAGCACTTGACCTCCACGTTCGCCGCCGACTGCTCGTTCTCCGCGGACCCGACAACCACTCGGATCGCCGCCTCGCGGTTCTCGACGCCCCAGCAGGCATAGGCGCCGGCCCAGTGGGAGGGAACCAGCCGCAGGTAGCTCACCGGGCTGGGTGCCCCGATCGCCAGCAGCGCGTCGAGCCTCGACAAGATGCCGGCGCTGAACGCCACTGCCTCGTCCGTGAGTCCGGCGGGCCCGGACCCCCCGGCCATCAGGTTCCTACCGTCCTTCCAGAGGCTGAGATGCACGTGTCCCCCGTTGCCGACCCCAGGCACGGCGACCTTCGGTGAGTACGACGTACGAAAACCGTGTTGGCGACCGACCGCGCGGATCGTCGAGCGGGCCAGCACCGTGGTGTCCGCCGCGTCGACGGGCGACTCGGCACCTACCGAGATCTCGAGCTGGCCGGCGGCGTACTCCGGGTGGAACTGGTCGACCTCGATGCCGACGTCACGCAGCGCGCGGAGAACCTCGCGGCAGTAGTCGGACTGGTCGATGAGTCGCGCCATGCCATAGCCCGGCCCTTGCACGCCAGGCGTGAAGTCGTCGGCGAACCCGTGCGAGACCACCCACTCGATCTCGAACGTCGCGCGCACCGAGATCCCGCGCTCATGCAGCGCCTCCGTCAGTCGCAGGAGCAGCAGGCGGTTGCACTGGGCGTGCGGCTCGCCGGACTGCTGGTAGCGCTCGCCGGGCGCCCACGCCCAGCCGGGCTGACCGGCGAGAGGCACGAGGCGGCGTACGTCGGGGATAATGCGGAGGTCCCCCACGGGCTCCGCCCCCTGACCCGAACCGACGATCCAGTCGTCGGCGCGGAACCGGTCGAAGCTCGTCGAGATGCCGACTCCCCAGCCGGCCACGTGGGCCAGCTTGTCCAGCGGGAATGCCTTGACGCGGGTGATCCCTGAGTTGTCCACGAACGTGGTGGCAACGCCGACCACGCCCTGCGCCGCCAGTCCGTCCACCAGCTCGGCGGCAGCCGCGCTACGGGACTCGCGTTCACTCGCATCCATGGGACCCGCTCCTTCACGACCGGTCGGCCAGACGCCATCAGGCAAGACGCATGGACAACGATCGACGTCCGGCGTCAGACTGAGTCTAGAGAGTCTCGCCATCGCGGCACCGGGGCAGGCCGGGCACACCGAAGGGAGTAGCCATGACAACAACCAAGCCATCCCCGAGAGGTCTGCGTCGAGGCCTCTCCGTCTGGCAGGCCGTCGGGCTCTCGGTGGCTCTGATGGCACCGAGCATGGCGGCGAACATCAACCCGCAAGGGACGGCGTCGCTTGTCGGGCGGGCCACCCCGCTCGCGTTCTTCCTTGCCGCGTTGGCGGTCCTGCTCATCGCCTATGTCTTCGTGCGGCTCTGTCAGTACTACCGCCATGCTGGTTCCGCCTACGCCTTCGTCGGGGCAACCCTCGGCCCGCATGCCGGAGCCGTGGCAGGGCTCGGGCTGATCGGGACGTACACGTTCTACGGGATCGTGACGTCGTCGGCGGCCGGCATCTTCGGTTCGGCGTTCCTCGACGAGATCGGCGTCTGGAACGACCAGCCGTGGTGGGCGGGATTCCTCGTCGGCGGCGTGGCCCTGGCCATCGCGCTGTTCTTCAGCATCGTCCCGGCGAGACGCTCGACCTCGATCCTGCTCTCCGTTGAGGGCATCACGGTGCTGCTGATCGTCGTGGTCGCTGTCATCGTGCTGATCCGCATCCTGGCCGGCAACGCCCCCGGTGACGCCTCGTTCACCCTCGACGTCTTCAAGGTCGAGCCGGGCACGCAGTCGTCCGCCTTGTTCCTCGGCATCATCTTCGGGCTGCTCTCGTTCGCCGGCTTCGAGGCAGCGGCCACCCTCGGTGAGGAAGCGTCCGAGCCCAGGCGTGATATCCCCCGGGCGATTCTCGGGACGGCGATCTTCGGCGGCCTCTACTTCACGTTCGTGACCGCCGTCGAGATGATGGGGTTCGGCACCGACAGCAAGGGGGTGGAGGCGTTCATCGCTTCGCCCGCCCTGATGGGCGATCTCGGCACGTCGTACGTCGGCGCGTGGGTGGGCGATGTCATCACCCTCGGCGCCGCCGTGAGTGCCTTCGCATGCTGTCTGGCGTGCATTGTCGGCGCCTCCCGGATGGTCTTCGCCGTCGCTCGTGACCTGGCACCGGGCTCGCCGCTCGCCCGGACCGGAAGCAACGACACGCCCGCCAACGCGGCGATGCTCATCACCGGTCTGATGGCCGCGATCGCCGTCCTCTGCGCCGTCGCCTTCTCGGCCAAGCCGTTCGACACGTTCTTCTGGAGCGGCACGATCGGCACCCTGATCCTGCTTGTCGCCTATGTGCTGGCCACCCTCGGGTGCATCAAGCTGGTGTTCGTCGACCGCATGCTTGCGGTCCCGCAGTGGCAGGTGGTCATCCCGATCGCGGCCCTGGCCATGCTGGGCTACACGATCTACCGCAACGTGTGGCCGTACCCGGACTCCGGTCCCCCGCAGTGGTTCCCGGTGGTGGCATTCGGATGGCTTGCCATCGTCACCGTCGTGGTGATCGCAGTGCCCGCGGTGCCTCGACGCCTTGCCGCCGGCATGGCCTCGCTCCACAGCGACGACGCACACCGTCGTGCCTGACGGGACTTCCGGGTGACGTCAGCGACCGGTCGGCACCTCGTCGACCACCACTGTCACGGCGTCGTCCTGCGAGACCTCGATCGCACCGAGTTCGAGAGGTTGCTCAACGAGAGCGGCGGGCCCAGCCCGCTCGGGACGTCGCTGTTCGACTCCATGATCGGCCTCGCGGTACGTCGCTGGTGTGCCCCCGTTCTCGATCTCGACCCACTCGTCACCGCCGACGACTACCTGGCACGACGGCGCGACCTGGGCTTCACCGAGGTGGCGGGCAGGTTCCTCCGTGAGAGCGGCACGGAGTGCTTCCTTGTCGACACCGGCTACTCGCCCGATGCGATCAGCGGATCGGCAGAGCTGGCACGTCTCGCCGGTGGACGTGCTCACGAGATCATCCGGCTCGAGGGGCTGGTAGAGGATCTGCTCGTCGCCGGTGTCGGCGCGCACGAGCTGCCTGAGCGGGTCGCCCGCGCGCTGGAGGAGACGACGGCAGTGGGGGCCAAGAGTATCGCTGCCTACCGCACCGGCCTGGAGCTCCCAACAGCCGAGCCGGACGCCGGGGACGTCGCGCGCGCACTCGATGAGTGTGAGCCGACATCCGCCGGGGCCTACCGGGTGGCACATCCCGTCGTCACCGGCTGGCTCGCCTGGGCGGCGATCAACGCCGGGCTCCCACTGCAGCTCCACGTCGGCTACGGCGACAAGGACGCGAACCTCCGCGAGGGTGACCCGCTGCTGCTCACCCGGTTCCTCCGCGCCACCGAGGAGCATGGGGTACCGGTCCTCCTGTTGCACAACTACCCGTTCCACCGGAACGCTGGCTACCTTGCCCAGGTGTTCGACCATGTCTTCATGGACGTCGGACTGGCGACGCACAACACCGGGGCTCTGTCCGCGGCCGTCATCCGGGAGTCGCTGGAGCTCACGCCGTTCGCCAAGTTGCTCTACTCCTCCGATGCCTTCGGGCTGCCCGAGCTCTACCACCTGGCAGCCCTGCTGTTCACCCGCGGCCTGACGACGCTGCTGGACACCCTCGTGGACCGCGGCGAGGCAGCGCCGGCTGACGCCGACCGGATCTCGGCGCTCATCCTGCGTGAGAACGCCCAGCGGGTGTACAGCAAGATCTGACATTCAAGTGGCCCGAGCCGCCTGAATGTCGGATCCTTGCGCAGTGCCCGAACTCACTGCCGCGCAACGCGAGCTGGCCGAGGCCTACGGCGTCGCCGTGGACTACGAGGACTGGAGGCATCGCCCGGTCACGGCACCGACGGAGACCGTCCTGGCAGTACTCGCTGCCCTCGGCCTCGACATCAGCGACCCGGCCGCGGCCGGGGAGGCACTCGTCGCCCGCAGGGCGCAGCAACGGCACGAGCCGCTACCGCCGTGCATCGTCGTCACCGAGGGCAAGGCGGTTGAGCTGGCGCTGCCCGGTGACATCGACGGATACGATTGCATCGAGGCCTGGGTCGAGCTGGAGCACGGCGGAAGGATCGACGCCCCGAGGCTGATCGTCCCCGGACACCTGCCGCTGGGCTACCACCGGCTCGTGGCGCGCTGGTCCGGCAGCGAGGTGACGAGCACGCTCGTCGTGACGCCCGCCTTCCTCGGGTTCCCCGACCGGCTGGGCACCGACCGAGCGTGGGGGTTTGCCACCCAGCTCTACAGCGTTCGCTCCAAGGCCTCGTGGGGCGTCGGCGACCTCGCCGATCTCCGCGACCTCGCTGCCTGGTCGGGGTCCGAGCTCGGCGCGGACTACCTGCTCGTCAACCCGCTCTCGGCGGCCGAGGCCGTCGCGCCCATGGAGCCGTCGCCCTACCTGCCGAGCTCTCGAGCCTTCGTCAACCCGCTCTACCTGCGGGTCGAGAACATCCCCGAGTACGACGACCTTCTGCCCGCCGACCGCGCAGCAGTCGATGAGCTGCGGGTCGACGTACACCGCAGGCTCGACGACCTCGACGCGATCGACCGCGACGTGTCCTGGGCGGCGAAGGCCAACGCCCTGCGCCTGGTCCACGCCGTCCCGCGAAGTGCCGAGCGAGAGGCCGCCTACCGTTACTTCGTCCGCGCAGAGGGAGCCGCCCTGCAGGACTTCGCCACCTGGTGTGCGCTCTCGACGGTCCACGGTGCCGATCCGCGCGACTGGCCGTCCGACGTGCAGCATCCCGACCGGCTGGGGGTGCGGGCGTTTCGGGAGGCCCACGCGACCGACGTCGACTTCTTCAGCTGGCTGCAATGGGCCCTCGGCGATCAGCTCGCCGAGGCCCAGGGAGCCGCCCTGGATGCCGGGATGCGGCTGGGCGTGATGCACGATCTCGCAGTGGGGGTGCATCCGGACGGTGCGGACGCCTGGGTTCTGCAGGATGCCCTCGCCCAGGGCATCAGCGTCGGCGCCCCGCCCGACGCCTTCAACCAGGTCGGTCAGAACTGGAGCCAGCCCCCGTGGCGCCCGGACCGCCTTGCCGCGCTCGGCTACCGGCCATACCGCGACCTGATCTCGCGGCTGCTTCGCCATTCGGGGGCGCTGCGGATCGACCACATCATCGGGCTGTTCCGGCTGTGGTGGATTCCGGAGGGCGCGACCGCGGACCGCGGGACGTATGTGCGGTACGACCACGAGGCCCTCGTCGGCATCCTGGCCCTGGAGGCGCAGCGCGCAGGTGCCGTCGTCGTCGGCGAGGACCTCGGCGTCGTCGAGCCGTTCGTTCGCGACTATCTCGTCGAGCGGGGCATCATCGGAACCTCGATCCTGTGGTTCGAGCGGGCCTTCGACGGGACCCCGTTGCCGGCGTCGCGATGGCGCGAGTACTGCCTCGCCTCGGTCACGACCCACGACCTCCCGCCCACCGCCGGCTACCTGGCGGGAGACCACGTCGAGCTTCGCGCCACGCTCGATCTGCTCACCCGTCCGGTGGAGGTCGAACGCGCCGACGACGAGGCACACCGGGCGTCGTGGCTGTGCGTGCTGGTGAACCAGGGCGTCCTCGCCGAGGACGCCGGACCTGAGGAGACCGTGGTCGCGCTGCACCGCTACCTGACCACGAGTCCCGCGAGGCTGCTCTGCATCGCCCTCACGGACGCGGTCGGCGACCGTCGTACCCAGAACCAGCCCGGGACGCGGGACGAGTACCCCAACTGGCGGATCCCGCTGAGTGGACCCGACGGGGTGCCGATGTTGCTGGCGGACGTGGTGTCCTCCGGACGGGTCCGGCAACTGGCCGCTGCCGTCGGCGCCAACCTGGAACGGCCGTTGATGTGAGCCACCACCCTGCCCGTAGCCTTGGTCCTCCTGGGTCGGGCACGCACGTCCCGTCGAACCGACACACGAGCAAGGGAGCACGATGGAGGCTTGGCCCGGAGGCCCGTATCCGCTTGGGGCGACCTACGACGGAGCGGGGACCAACTTCACGCTGTTCTCCGAGGTCGCCGACGCCGTGGAGCTCTGCCTCTTCGACGACGACGGAGCCGAGACCCGGGTGCAGATCGCGGAGCGCGACGCGCTGGTCTGGCACATCTACCTGCCGCGCGTGGGACCCGGGCAACGCTACGGCTACCGGGTGCACGGACCCTACGATCCGCCGAAGGGCCATCGGTGCGACCCGAGCAAACTGCTCCTCGACCCCTACGCCAAGGCTCTGGACGGCGCCATCGACTGGGCGCCTGCCTGTTTCTCCTACGACCTCACGGACCCGCGCAAACGCAACACCGACGACTCCGCCCCCCACATGATGAAGTCGGTGGTGACGAACCCGTTCTTCGACTGGCAGGACGACCGGTCCCCCCGGCGTCCCTACCACGAGACGGTGATCTACGAGGCGCACGTCAGGGGTCTGACGAAGACCCATCCCGACATCCCTGAGGAGATCCGTGGGACGTACGCAGCGATCAGCTACCCCGCCATCACCGACCACCTGACCAGCCTGGGCGTCACCGCCATCGAGCTGATGCCCGTGCACCAGTTCGTCAACGACTCGAGGCTGGTCGACAAGGGGCTGTCCAACTACTGGGGCTACAACACGATCGGCTTCTTCGCCCCGCACAACGCCTACAGCTCGTCGGGGCGGCTCGGCCAGCAGGTGCTCGAGTTCAAGTCGATGGTCCGCGAGCTGCACCGGGCGGGCATCGAGGTCATCCTCGACGTGGTGTACAACCACACCGCCGAGGGCAACCACCTCGGACCCACCTTGGCCTTCCGCGGGATCGACAACGCGTCGTACTACCGGCTCGACGACCAGGACAAGTCGTTCTACTACGACACCACCGGGACCGGAAACACGCCGCTCATGCGCAACCCGCATGTCCTGCAGATGATCATGGACTCGCTGCGCTACTGGGTGATCGAGATGCACGTCGACGGGTTCCGGTTCGACCTCGCGGCGACCCTTGCCCGGCAGTTCCACGAGGTCGACCGGCTGAGTGCGTTCTTCGACCTCGTACAGCAGGATCCGGTGGTGTCGCAGGTGAAGCTCATCGCGGAGCCGTGGGACGTGGGACCGGGCGGCTACCAGGTGGGCAACTTCCCGCCGCGCTGGACCGAGTGGAACGGCAAGTACCGTGACACCGTCCGGGACTACTGGCGCGGTGAGCCCTCGTCCCTCGGCGAGTTCGCCGCCAGGCTCGCGGGGTCGAGCGACCTCTACGAGAGCGACGGCCGGGCGCCATACGCGTCCATCAACTTCGTGACCGCGCACGATGGCTTCACGCTGCGAGACCTCGTCTCGTACAACGAGAAGCACAACGACGCCAATGGCGAGGGCGGCCACGACGGGGAGGACCACAACCGCTCGTGGAACTGCGGTGTCGAGGGACCGGCCCACGATCGGAAGATCCTCGAGCTCCGGGCCCGCCAGCAGCGCAACATGCTCGGCACGCTGCTGCTCAGCCAGGGGGTGCCCATGCTCCTGCACGGCGACGAGGTGGGCCGCACCCAGGGCGGCAACAACAACGTCTACTGCCAGGACAACGAGACGTCCTGGATCGACTGGTCCGACGTGGACGAGGACCTGCTCGACTTCACCCGGAACGTGATGGCGCTGCGTGCCGCGCACCCGATCTTCCGCCGTCGGAGGTTCTTCACCGGAGGCACCGCGCCCAACGACCTGCCCGACATCGCCTGGCTCAGTGCCGACGGCACCCCGATGGACGGGGCCAAGTGGTCGCATCCGACGGTTCAGCCGATGTCGGTGTTTCTCAACGGCAGCGGCATCACGGAGTTGGGGCATCGCGGCGAGGTCATCGTGGACGCCTCGTTCCTGATCATGCTCAACCCCGGCCACGAGGACGCGATGATGGCGATCCCCGAAGCTGTCGGCGGGGATAAGTGGGAGGTCCTGATCGACACCGGGACCGACCCGTCGCGCAACCGGAAGGGCCGCGGTGGCTCATCTGGCTTGCGCCGCAAGGTCAACGCCCGCTCGCTCGTCGTGCTTCGACATGACTGAGCGTCGCGTCCCCACGTCGACGTACCGTCTGCAGCTCCACGCGGGTTTCGGCTTTCTCGACGCGGCGGCCGTGGTTCCCTACCTCAGCCGGCTCGGGATCTCCCACCTCTACCTCTCCCCTGTCCTGCAAGCGGTGGCCGGCTCGATGCACGGCTACGACGTGGTCGACCACTCCATCGTCTCGACCGACCTCGGAGGGGAGGGCGGCCTCGTCGAGCTGGCGGAGGCTGCCCACCGACACGACCTCGCGATCGTGGTCGACGTCGTCCCCAACCACATGGCGATCCCGACACCCGAGCACCTCAACACCCAGCTGTGGGACGTCCTGCGCGCGGGACAGGGGTCGTCGAAGGCCCACTGGTTCGACGTCGACTGGGACCGTTGCGACGGCAGGCTGTCCCTTCCGCTGCTGGACTCGTCGCTCGACGAGGTGCTGGAGGCCGGCGGCATCACACGCGGCCAGCACGAAGGCGAGAGTGTCCTGAGGTACGGCGGGCATGTGCTGCCCGTCGCCGCGGGCAGCGAGTCCGATGACCTGGAGGCACTCCTCGCGGCGCAGCACTACCTGCTCGCGGGCCGGCGGGAGAAGCCCGAGGTGCTCAACTACCGCCGGTTCTTCGACGTCGACACGCTGATCGCGATCCGAGTGGAGCGCGACGACGTCTTCGACGAGACGCACGCCACGCTGTTCCACCTGTACGACGCCGGCGTCCTCGACGGCTTCCGCATCGACCACCCGGATGGCCTCGCCGACCCCGAGCGCTACCTGGAACGCCTGCACCACCGGACCGACGGCGCCTGGGTAGTCGTGGAGAAGATCCTCGCCCCCGGCGAACGGCTCCCGCCATCCTGGGCGTGTGCCGGTACGACGGGCTACGACGCAATCCAGGCAATCCAGGGCGCACTGGTCCCAGCGGTCGGCACGGAGCTCGACACCCGCTGGCAGGCGACGGGGGGTGAGCCGTCGTACCCACGCACCGAGCTCGGCAGCAAACGTCTTGTCGTCGCCGACCTGTTGCAGCCCGAGGTCCGTCGTCTCGCACGAACTGCCGTGGCCGCGGCAGCCGTCGCGCACGAGGTGCTCGCTCCCGCCGACGCCCTGGCGGCGCTCGCGGAGATGCTGGCGCAGGTGGATGTCTATCGCGCTTACCTGCGACCGGGGGTCGCGGCCGACGACGAAGCGGCAACACGGTTGGTGCAGCTGGGTGACCGAGCCCGGACGTCGCGCCCCGACCTGGCAGACCCGATCGCCGTCCTGCTCCGGCTGGTGTCGGACACGGCGACGCACGACCCGCCCGCTCAAGACCTCGTCATCCGTTTCCAGCAGGTGTGCGGGCCGGTGATGGCGAAAGGCGTCGAGGACACCACGTTCTACCGTTGGCTTCGCATGACGGGGCTCAACGAGGTCGGCGGGGACCCGCTCTCCCTGGATGCCGCCGACGTGGAGCCGCTGCATGACTGGGCTCGACACCAGGCGCGGCACCATCCGCTCGGCATGACCTGCCTGTCGACCCACGACACGAAACGCAACGAGGACGTCCGCGCCCGGCTGTTGGCGGCAGCCGAGAACCTCGACGGGTGGGTCGAGGTGTCACAGGCGGTCCGACGTGAGGCGGCCGCGTGTGACGTGGATGCCCCCACCGCCTACCTGCTGACGCAGACGCTCCTCGGCGCCTGGCCCCTCGACGCCGACCGCCTCACCGGCTATCTGCAGAAGGCGATCCGCGAGGCCAAGAGGTTCACGACCTGGAACGATCCGAACGAGACCTACGAGCGGCGGGTTCACGACCTGGCAGTCGCCTGCCTGTCCGGTCCCGTGGTCGACGTGCTCCAGCGCGTGCTCGTGGTCAACGAGCCGCTGACCCGGGTCACGACGTTGGCCACGAAGCTCGTGCAGCTGACGGCGCCCGGAGTGCCGGATGTCTACCAGGGCACGGAGCTGGCGGCGCCGGCACTCGTCGACCCGGACAACCGACGCCCGGTGGACTTCGCGCGTCGGACCTCGATGCTCAGGTCGCTCGGTGACGGGTCCACCCGTCCGGGGCACGAGACCGGTCTGGACGCAGAGAAGCTGTGGGTGACCGCTCGCGTGCTTCGCCTGCGTCGAGACCGGCCGGAGCTGTTCGGCCGCGACGCGGGGTACGAGCCACTCGTGAGCGACACCCCGCACCTGCTCGGCTTCCTGCGTGCCGGGCGGGCGGCGACCCTCGTGACCCGGTGGCCGGGAATGCTCGCGCGCACCGCCTGGGGCGACGCGGCTGTGGACCTGCCGGCCGGGGTGTGGACCGACGTCCTCACCGGCTCTCGGTACGAGACCGGGCCAAGCGGTGCGATGTGCTCCGACATGTTGGGTGACCTGCCGGTCGCGCTGCTGGTGAAGGAGGGCGCGTGATGTTCAGCGTCTGGGCGCCGCTCGCGGAGTTATCGGTCACCTTGGTACCTTCCCCGGACGGCACGGGTGGGGCTACGACGGCGTCGGCCTCTACGCCACCGTCACGGATCGGCCGGGGCTCAGAGCTTGCCGAGTGGGGTGGTGCCGTTGTGGTCGACGAGGTAGTGCTGGCCGTGGGGGGTTCGCCAGAGCCAGGTGCCGGTGCGGGGTTGGGTGACGGTCCAGCCAGCATGCGTCTTGACCCTGTGGTGACAGATTGAGCTGGTTGGCCCGTTTGGCTGCCGGTCCGGTTCGCGTGTGGTGCGGTTGCCTGTCTGTGGT
>JBBJMF010000033.1:0-26649 GCA_037719575.1 Nocardioidaceae bacterium | reverse complement strand
TTGACATGAGATCGCCCTCGACCAGTCGGGGCCGCCAGGAGGGTCGATGAGGGAGGGCTGGTATGACCACAGACCGGCTTGACATGAGATCGCCCTCGACCAGTCGGGGCCGCCAGGAGGGTCGATGAGGGAGTACCTCGACCTGATGCAGCGGGTGCTCGAGGAGGGCACGAAGAAGGCCGACCGCACCGGCACCGGCACGCTGAGCGTCTTCGGGCACCAGATGCGCTTCGACCTCGGCGACGGCTTTCCGCTCGTCACCACGAAGAAGGTGCACCTGCGGTCGGTGGTCGGCGAGCTGCTGTGGTTCCTGCGTGGCGACACCAACGTCAGCTGGCTGCAGGACCGCGGCATCCACATCTGGGACGAGTGGGCAGACGCCAACGGGGATCTCGGCCCCGTCTACGGCCACCAATGGCGGAGCTGGCCGACGCCGGGCGGCGGCCACGTCGACCAGCTGCGTGCGGTCGTCGACGCGATCGGCCGTGACCCCGACTCGCGGCGCCACCTGGTCAGTGCCTGGAACGTCGCCGACCTGCCGGCGATGGCGCTGGCGCCGTGCCACGCGTTCTTCCAGTTCTACGTCGCCGACGGGCGCCTGTCGTGCCAGCTCTACCAACGCTCGGCCGACGTGTTCCTGGGTGTGCCGTTCAACATCGCCTCGTACGCGCTGCTCACCCACCTGGTTGCCCAGGTGACCGGCCTGGCCGCGGGCGACTTCGTGCACACGTTCGGGGACGCCCACCTCTACCTCAACCACCTGGAGCAGGCCCGCGTCCAGCTCGGCCGCGAGCCACGCCCGCTGCCGCGACTCCAGCTGAGCCCGGACGTCGACGACATCGACGGCTTCGGCCTCGACCACATCACGGTCACCGGCTACGACCCCCACCCGGGCATCAAGGCACCCATCGCCGTATGACTGTGACGCTGTGTCCATAACAATCATGGCCGCGGTGGCCCGCAACGGGGTCATCGGTCGGGACGGTGCCATCCCCTGGCACCTGCCCGACGACATGCGCCGCTTCCGTGAGACCACCATGGGGCACGTCCTCGTGATGGGGCGGCGCACCTACGAGTCGATCGGCCGGCCACTGCCCGGGCGTACGACGGTCGTCGTCACCCGCCGGCGCCCCTGGCCGCCAACGGATGAGCCGCCGGAGCGGCTGCTCGTCGCCCGCAGCCTCGGCGAGGCGCTGGACCTCGCCGCCCGTCTCGACGGCGACACGTTCGTCCAAGGCGGGGCGCAGATCTACGCCGAGGCGCTGCCGCTCGCCGACATCCTGGCCATTACGTGGGTGTACGCCGACCCGCAAGGGGACACGTTCTTCCCCGCCGTCGACTGGTCGCCTTGGGACGAGGCGAGCCGTGAGACGTTTCCGGGCGGCGCCTGGTCGACGTACCGTCGGAAACCTCCGGAAATGCTGTAACCGGGGAGCGGGCACCGGCGATATCACCTGACGCCTCGTTGCTGCCTGGACCCCCGAGCGGGAAGCAACGAGGCTCGCACGTCTGTGCCTCCGCGCTGCCCCGTTGCCTCGGCTGCACCCACTGGCGCCGCATCCCGGCGAGGCAGCGGCAGACCGGTAGCCTTCAGCCATGAGTTCGGTGATGACCGCCCCGTTCGGGCGCGTCCTCAGCGCGATGGTCACTCCGTTCGACTCAGCCGGCAACCTCGACACCGCAGCCGCAGCCGACCTGGCGTCACACCTCGTCGACGCCTGCGGCCATGACGGTCTCGTGATCTCCGGTACCACGGGGGAGTCACCCACCACCTCCGACGCGGAGCAGGACGCCCTGCTGCGTGCCGTCGTCGAGGCCGTCGGCGACCGGGCCACCGTCGTTGCGGGCGTCGGCACGAACGACACCGCCCACTCCATCGAGCTCGCCAAGGCAGCTGAGACCGCAGGAGCCCACGGCCTGCTCGCGGTGACGCCCTACTACAGCAAGCCGCCGCAAGCCGGCATCGTCGCCCACTTCCGCGCGGTCGCCGACGCTTCGAGCCTGCCGGTGATGCTCTACGACATCCCCGGTCGCACCGGCACCAAGCTCGCCGCCGTGACGCTCGCGACGCTCGCCGAGCACGATCGCATCGTCGCGGTCAAGGAGGCGAGCGGTGACCTCTACGCGGGAAGCTGGCTGCTGACCTCCACCGACCTGGCGCTCTACAGCGGCGACGACACGCTCAACCTCGCCTGGCTGGCGCTGGGTGCCGTCGGTGTGGTGAGTGTGGTGGGACACGTCGCTGGGCTGCGCTACCGCGACCTCGTCGCTGCGGTGGCGGAGGGCGACCTCGAGCGGGCGCGCGAGGTCGAACGGTCCGTGCTCCCGGCGGTCGCGGCGATCATGACCCGGACACAGGGGGCCATCATGGTCAAGGCCGCTCTCGAGCTGCAGGGCAGGCTCGCCAACCGCGTCGTCCGGCCCCCGCTTGTCGAGGCCACCGCCCAGCAGGTGCTGGAGCTACGCCGCGACCTCATCGACGCAGGACTTCTGGAGGACACCGGTTCATGAGTCACCTCTACGCCCATCTCGGTGCCCCGCCGGACCTACCCGACAACGGCCTGCGCGTCATCCCATTGGGAGGTCTCGGTGAGGTCGGTCGCAACATGGCGGTGCTTGAGCACCGGGGTCGCCTGTTGATCATCGACTGCGGGGTGCTCTTCCCCGACGAGAACCAGCCCGGTGTCGACCTGATCCTGCCGGACTTCTCCGCCATCCGGGGCCGGCTGGACGACGTCGAGGCGCTGGTCCTCACCCACGGCCACGAGGACCACATCGGCGCCGTCCCCTATCTGCTGCGCGAGCGCCCTGACATCCCGCTCGTCGGCTCGAAGCTCACCCTGGCGCTGCTGGACGCCAAGCTGCGCGAGCATCGCCAGACCAGGTCGCGGAAGCACCAGGTCAAGGAGGGCGAGCGCCTGACGCTCGGTCCCTTCGACCTGGAGTTCGTGGCCGTGAACCACTCGATCCCGGACGCCCTCGCGATCGTCGTACGCACCAGCGCGGGCCTGCTGCTGCACACCGGCGACTTCAAGATGGACCAGCTCCCGCTCGACGACCGGATCACCGATCTTCGGGCGTTTGCACGCCTCGGCGAGGAGGGGGTCGACCTGTTCCTCGTCGACTCCACGAACGCCGAGGTGCCGGGCTTCACGACGTCCGAGCGCGAGATCGGCCCGGTCCTCAACCGGGTGTTCGCCACCAGCAGCCAGCGCATCATCGTCGCCTGCTTCGCCTCCCACGTGCACCGCGTCCAGCAGGTGATGGACGCGGCGGTCGAGGTGGGGCGAAAGGTCGTCTACGTCGGGCGCTCCATGGTGCGCAACATGGGCATCGCGCGTGACCTCGGCTACCTCGACGTCCCGCCAGACACCCTCATCGAGCTGAACGACCTGAGGAGCTATCCACCCGACAAGGTGGTGATCATCTCCACGGGCTCGCAGGGTGAGCCGATGTCGGCGCTGTCGCGGATCGCCGCCCGCAACCACGACCGCATCGCCGTCGAGCCCGGTGACACCGTCGTGCTCGCGTCGAGCCTGATCCCCGGCAACGAGAACTCGGTGTTCCGGGTCATCAACGGGCTGACCTGGCTCGGCGCCACCGTCGTGCACAAGGGCAACGCGATGGTCCATGTCTCGGGGCACGCGAGCGCCGGCGAGCTGCTCTACTGCTACAACCTCGTGCGCCCGCGCAACGTGCTGCCGGTCCACGGCGAGGTGCGGCACATGGCCGCCAACGCCGACCTGGCCGTGCGGACCGGCGTGCCGCGCCATCGCGCCGTGCTGGCGGAGGACGGCATCGTCGTCGACCTTGTCGGCGGGGTGGCGCAGATCGTCGGTCGGGTCGACTGCGGGCTGGTCTTCGTCGACGGGTCCTCGGTCGGTGACATCACCGAGAGCGAGCTGAAGGACCGGCGGATCCTCGGCGAGGAGGGGTTCATCAGCGTGATGGTGGTTGTCGACTCCGACTCGGGGAAGATCGTCGCTGGTCCGGAGATCCACGCTCGGGGCTTCGCCGACGACGATCGCGTCTTCGACGATCTCCGACCGCTGGTGGCCAACGCTCTCACGGCGTCAGTCCGCGACGGCAACGCCGACATCTACCAGCTGCACCAGGTCGTACGACGGACGGCCGGCCGCTGGGTCAACTCGACCCATCGGCGCCGCCCGATGATCATCCCGGTCGTGCTCGAGGCCTGACGCCGTGCGGCCCGACCCGGTGAGCCGGCGCGCATTGCACCTGGCCGAGCAGGCTCGAGGAACGCTCGCACCGGTCGTGGCGGTGCTGAGCTCGAGCCTGCTGCTGTGCTGTCTGGTCACGCTCCTGGACATCGTGTCGGGCTGGCAAGCGCTGCGCGGGCTCGACGACCGGCTGCCGGGATGGAGCGGCGTCGCGCTGGTGGTGGCGATGGCGGCTGCCGGGATCTCGCTCGTCCTCTCCGCCCGGGTAGGCCCGGGCCCGCCGTTGACGCTCGGGGCGATGGCGGCGGTCCTCGGGTTGGCGCTGTCGCGGGACGTGGCGTCCGGCGCCCAGGCCGTCCTCGCGATCGTCACGCTGGGGCTCGCGGTCGGCGCGCTCTTCGCCGCCGGCCTCTGCGTGTCCGAGGAGCTGGCACCGGCGCCGGCCCGGGTCGCGCTGTTCGGGTGGCTGCTGCCGTTGACCGGAGGCGGGGGCGTGCTCGGCTGGCTGGCGCTACACGGTCGGTCCGCCGACGAGACCGACCTCGGGGTGCATCCACCCGCCTGGGGACTGGGGCTGACGGCTCTCGTCCTGGTGGTCTGGGCGATGCTGACCCTGCTGCTCCAGCCGCGACCTCAGCGCGAGCCCTGGCGGGCGGGCTGGGAGAACGCGTGGGCTGCTCTCGCCATGCTCGCCGCCGGCGCGTCGAGCATCGTGCTGCTCGTCGGTTTCCAGCCGGAGCTCTCCTCGTCATGGGCGCGCCCGCTGGTGCTGCTCGGCTCGGCGGTCGTGCTCGCCGGGTTCACCGCGTGCGGACGGTTGCTGCCGCTCGTCTCGGCACGGCCCGCGTACGTCGCGGTGGTGGTCGCCTTCCTCGTCGGCCCGGGCTGCATCCAGGCAATGCTCCTCGTGCCGGCGCGAACGTCGGGCCCCCTGTCCGCCTGGGTTCTGCTGATCCTGGCAGCAGCCGGAGTGGTCGGTGCGGTGGTGGGATGGCGTACGCCGAGGGTCAGCGCCTCCGCCGGACTGCTCGTGACGGCGCTGGCGGTCGCCGGCGGCTGGGTGCTGCCGACGAACCAGTGGGCGATGTGCGCCGCCGCCGCTCCGCTGTGCGTCGGCGTGGCGGCGGCCGGGGCGGCGGGCCTTCGCCTCGCCGCGTCCAGCCGGATGGCGCTGCGATTCGTGTCGATGGCGGGACTCGGGGCGCTCCTCCTCGGTCTGCTCGGGGCTGCGCCACTCGCCTGGTCACTCGGCGTCGAGGTGACCGGTGGAGCCCAGGAGGACTTCCGCCCTGGTGGCCGGGTGCTGCTCGGGCTCACGTTCGCGCTGGCGGTCCTCGGAGCGGCGGCGGTGTCGGCCTCGCATTCGTCTGCGGACGAGCGGGTTTTTCGCGGTTGACCATCGCGGACGAATCCGCAGCAGTGATTCCCCCACTTGCCCGCTGCCCCTGAGTAGGCTGACGAGTCAAACAGCGAGGTCAGAGGGCGCGACGTATCACGGTCGACGAAAGGCGCTCTTGTCGTCGTGAGCTCGCTGACTGACATCCGGGGCAAGGGAGCCGTGATGGGAAGTGCTAGCTCGCCGACGCCGGCTCCCCCCGGAGTGTGGGCGGAGGCGGCCGACCACTTCCGCCGGTGGCGTGCCGGAGAGGCGCTCGCGCTCGACGACCTGGTGCGCTGCCTGTCGCCGGTGCTGTGGCACGTCGTACGGGCTCACGGGTTGGACACCGAGCGCGCCCAGGACGTGGTCCAGACGACGTGGCTGACGTTCGTCCGACGACACGAGTCGATCGCGGAGCCGCAGGCGGTGTCCGCCTGGTTGACCACAACCGCGCGTCGCGAGGCCTGGCGGGTCGCGAAGGCGGCCAGCCGGCAGACGTCGGTCGCCGACGACCTGCTGGAGATCGAGCTACCCACCCATCGGTCCGCTGAGGCCGAGGCCGTTGCCGACGACGAGAGTGCCCGGTTGTGGGCATGTGTGAAGCTGCTGTCCGAGCGATGCCAGCGGCTGATGCGCATCGTGGCGTTCGACGACCGGCCCGACTACCGAGGGCTGGCCGAGGATCTGCAGATGCCCGTCGGCAGCATCGGGCCCACGAGGGCGCGTTGCCTGGCGAAGCTGAGGGCGTTGCTGACCGAAGGCACCGACCCGAACGAGAAGAATGCCGAGGTCGCTCATGGCTGACGAGCTGAGCACATTCGACCCGTCCCGCTACCCCGCGGACGATGAGAGGTTGTGGCGCGGTCTCGCGGCGATGTGGGACGCGCACGACCCGATGCCCTCGGAGCTTGTCGAGCGGGTCCTGGTGGCCATCGCCACCGAGGACCTCGATGCCGAGTACGAGCTGCTCCACCTCGTCAGCCGGACCACGGAGCTTGCGGGCGCCCGAGGGTCCGGTGACGCGCTGACGATCTCGTTCTCGGGGGAGACCTTCTCGCTGCTGCTCCGCGTCAGCGGTGTCGGCAGAGACGTCCGCCGTGTCGACGGCTGGGTGACACCGGCGCAAGAGATGCGGGTGAGCGTCAGGCAGCGCGGCCGCACGATCGAGGCCGATGTCGACGCGGGCGGTCGGTTCGAGATCCCGCGGCTGCCGGGCGGACTGTCCCGGTTCTGGCTGACGGCCCGGCCGGCCTCGCCGTCCAGCGAGGAGCAGGAGCTCTTCGCGACCCCGACCTTCGAGCTGTAGAGGACCCTTCGTGACCCAGCATCCGTACGACCCCTCCGAGTCGCGCTCGTCCGCACCCGCTGGCTCGGGGCACGGCGAACAGGCGACGAGCGACGACCAGTCCCCGTTCGACCGCGATCCCAACCCGCCGTCCCGGCGGATGCTCAAGCAGGTCGAGGGCCGGGTGCTGGACCCGGCGACCGCGATCACCGTGGAGGGGGTGTTCCCGCGGCCGACGGTGTACGTCGGACCACGCCTGGTGGTCTCCGCGCTCCGCGACCCCGACGAGGTGCTGAAGGACCTCCAGGCGGTCGCGAAGCAGCTGGACTGGGACGTCGCCCTCGACCCCGGCTTCCACCCGGCCAGGGTCGACGTCGGCGAGCAGCGCCGGGCCCGTCGGGTGGAGCGCCGCCCGTGGGCGCAGGGCCAGCTCGGCGTGTCGAGGTTCCTGATCACGGTGAAGTCGGCCAAGGCCACGGTGGCACCCGACGGGTGGGTGCTCCTCCAGCAGGCCCGGGCGCAGCTCAGGGACCGGCCGGACGCCCTGCTCGGCGTCGGGCTCGACCACGTGCTGTTCGTCAGCCCGTTCGAGTCCTCCAACCCGTTCGAGTCGTCGAACCCGTTCGAGTCGTCGAACCCCCTCAGTGCCCTGGCGAGCTACCCGGTCTCCACCTACGGTCTGCCCGGCAGCGGTGGGCGTCAACCGGTGGCGTACGTCGGGCCTCGCCCGCGACGCACCCCCGACGACGAGATGACCCGGCGCCGACCGAGGGTGGGGATCCTCGACACGGGGTGCGGGCCGCACCCGTGGCTGGACGATGTCGTGGACACCGACGTGCGTCGCGGCACCCATCACATCGGCTACGCGGACCCCGCGACAAGCCCCGAGACCCATCCGGACCAGGTGGGTGCGCTGGACGGCGGCATCGACGAGCTCTCCGGCCATGGCACGTTCATCGCCGGGCTCGTCCACCAGGCCTGTCCGGACGCCGACATCGCCGCCTGGCGTGTGGTCCGCTCCAGCGGGCCGATCGTCGAGTCGGACTGGGTCAACGCCCTCACCAAGGTCGCCGAGCTGGTACGCCGCTACTACGACGGTGAGCCGGGCGGCGTGCCGGTCGACGTGTTGAACATGTCGATGGGCTACTACCACGAGACGCCGTACGACCAGCTGTTCGACCCGACGATCTACCACCTGCTCGAGCTGCTCGGCGAGTGCGGCACGGTGGTGACGTGCTCCGCCGGCAACGACGCGACGGCCCGGCCGTTCTTCCCGGCAGCGTTCGCCCCATGGTCGAACGGCAAGGGGCACGTCCGGCCGAGCCGGGACTGCGCTCCGGTCGTCTCGGTGGGCGCGTTGAACCCGAACACACGCACGGTGGCGCTGTTCAGCAACACGGGACCGTGGGTGCGCAGCTACGTGAGCGGTGCAGCGGTCATGAGCACGATGCCGCCGATGCAGGGTGGACTGCAGCCGATGGCCCGGACGAAGGCGTTCGGGCATGTCCGGGAGAGCATCGACCCGGACGACTTCACCGGTCAGTTCGCCGTGTGGAGCGGTACGTCGTTCGCCGCGCCGCTGCAGGCCGGGCGGATCGCCGAGCTGATGCTCGGGGCCATGCCCGCGGCCGACGAGGCGCCGTCCGCGACGGAAGCCGTGGCCCGGGCCTGGACCGCTGTAGCCGAGGCGACGGCGATCACGCCAGACTGACGAGGTGCTGAGCGCCGAGGAGCTGCACCGTCGTGGTCTGGCGAGGAGCAACGCTGGGCGGTACACGGCGGCCCGGTCGCTCTTCCGGCAGGCTCTCGAGCGTGCGCGGGTTCCCGACACGGTGGCGCAGATCAAGCTCAGTCTCGCGTTCGTGGAAGCCGAGCTGGGAAGCAACGCCCAGGGACTGGCCCTGTGCGCCGAGGCGCTGGCGACGGCGGGCCTTTCGAGACATGTGCGTGGCCTTGTCGAGTCACAGGTCGGCCTCATCCAGATGCGGGCCGGCGACGGGCAGACGGCACTGGGGTCGTTCGCGAGGGCGATCACCCTTCTCGACGACTCTCCCGAGTCGCGAGCCCGGGCACATCTCAACCGCGGCCGGGTCCACGAGCAGCGTGGCGACATCGAGCGTGCCGCGGAGGACTCGCGGCGCGCTGGCATCCTCTTCCGTCAGGCCGGCAACGAGGTCGAGGCAGCCAAGGCCGACCACAACGTCGGCTACACACGGCTGCTCGCAGGCGACCTCGTGACCGCCCTGCGAATGATGGAGGCGGCGGCGCCGGTGCTCGAAGGCCTCTCCGCGACGTACCGCGCAGTCGTCTCACAGGACCGCGCCGAGGTGCTGGTGGCGGCGGGGATGCCCGGGGACGCCCAGGTGGCCTTCGAGCAGGCGGCTCGGGCCTACGGGTCGCGACGGCTGCGCCAGCGCCAGGCGGAGGTGGAGCTGATCCTCGCCAGGTCTCTCGTCTGGGACCAACCGGGCCGGGCAGCGATGGTGGCACGGCGTGCCGAGCGTCGGTTCCGGCAGCGGGGCAGCGAGGCGTGGGCGTTGCGAGCCGAGGCGGTGAAACTGGCGGCCACGATCGACGCCGGGCCGGTTCGGACTGCACATCGAGTCCGCGCCGCCGAGCTGGCTGATCTGCTGCGCCAGCACGGGCTTCGCCACGAGGCCATGCTGATGACCGTGTCGGCCGCGCGGGCCGAGCTGGCGGCAGGGGATGCCGAGAAGGCCACTCGGCGACTCGCGACGGTCCGGCCGAGAGCAACGTCGCCCGTGGGTGTGCGACTGCTGTCTCGGGAGGTGCGGGCCGATGTGGCTGCTGCCAAGGGGCGTCGCGGCACCGCGCTTGGTCATGTCCGGCACGGTCTCGACGATCTGCACGGGTGGCAGTCGACGTTCGGCAGTCTCGACCTCCAGAGCTCCTTGGTGGGACACGGCAGGCGGCTCGCCTTTGCTGGACTGCGACTTGCGCTCGCCGACGGCCGGCCGGAGGTTGTGTTCGAGTGGTCCGAGCGAGCCAGAGCGCTGGCGTCGCGAGTCACCGCGGTGCGCCCGCCGAGCGACCCCGCGGTCGCGCGGGCGCTCGGCGAGCTGCGCCAGGCGTCAGACGAGACGACGGCAGCTGCCTTGCGCAGACGCGTTCGCCAGCAGGCGTGGTACGGCGAGGGCTCCCGCGAGGTCGAGTCGCCGGCCACTCTCGACGAGGTGGCGGCGGAGCTGTCGGTGGCCGGCGCGGTGCTGGCGTCGTACCTCGTCGTGGACGACTCGCTGGCCTGCGTCGTCGTGGGCGGCGGAGTGCGGAAGGTGGTGCCGTTGGCCGGGCTCGAGCGGGTCCGCACCCTGCTGACGGGGATGCAGGCCGACCTCGACATGGCGGCGACCGATCTGCCCCGAGACATGCGACGGGTGGTGACCGAGGGGCTCGGGGCGCGGGTGGCGAGTCTCGCGGCGCTACTGGTAGGGCCGCTCGAGGAGGGGCTCGACGCCGAGCGCGTCGTCGTGGTGCCGCCCGCCCCGCTGGCCAGCACGCCGTGGGCCATGCTGGCGGGGCTTCGGGGCCGGGCGCTGACCGTGCCCAGGTCGGCCACCCGGTGGATGGCCGCGCGTGTGAAGCCGTTCGCGGCCGAGCGGGTCGGGTTCGTCGCGGGTCCCGGGGTGGCGAGGGCCGTCGAGGAGGTTGGCCTGGCCGCCGCCCGCTGGCCGACCGCGGAGCTGCTGACCGGCGAGCGCGCCCGGGCGGAGGCGGTGAGCGAGCTGGCCGAGCGGGTCGACGTGCTGCATGTCGCTGCCCACGGGCGCCACTCGGCGGACAACCCGCTGTTCTCCGGTCTCGAGCTCGCCGACGGCCCCTGGTTCGGTTATGACATCGACCAGCTCGCGTCAATCCCGGCGACGGTGATCCTGTCGGCCTGTGAGCTGGGACGGTCGTCGGTCCGGTGGGGGCAGGAGACCATCGGGATGACCATCGCCTGGCAGCACGCCGGTGCCCGGTGCGTGGTGGCAGCGCCGGCCAGCGTCGCCGACGACCTCGCCTGCGAGGTGCTGGGCGCCACCCATGCCGGGCTGGTCGCGGGCCTGCCGCCGGCGGAAGCCCTCGCCGAGGCGACCCTCGAGATCCCCGGTGCGGAGATGTCGTCGTTCGGGTGTTTCGGCGCCGGCTGGTAGACCGACCATCCGTCCCTGGTCACGGACCATCCGCCCCTGGTCACGAATCATCCGCCCCTGGTCACGAATCATCCGCCCCTGGTCACGAATCATCCGCCACGTGTCACCGACTCTCGGCCTTCGGTGCTCCTCCGCCGGGATAATGCCGTCATGCCCCTCGCGGTCCATCACATCGTTATCGACACCCACGACCTGCGCACCCTTTCTCGGTTCTGGGCCGAGGCCTTGCACTGGCGCGTGCTCTCCGAGCGACCGCGGGAGGTGGTCGTGGGCGCCAGCCTCGACAGCTCCATCGGTCTCTGCTTCATGCCGGTCGATGACGTCAAGGCCACGAAGAACCGCGTCCATCTCGACCTGACCACATCGGCCGAGGACAGGCCGGCCGAGATCGCGCGGCTGATCTCGCTGGGTGCCCGACGGGTCGATGTCGGACAGTCGGGAGAGGAGTCCTGGGACGTGTTGGCGGACCCCGAGGGGAACGAGTTCTGCGTCGTCCGTCCGAAGGGCACCCTGGTCGACTGATCCGCGGCTACCGGTAGCGCAGTGCCCGGCGCATCGCTGTGATGTCGCCCGACGTCGCCTCTCCCACGAACCGCACCAGCGCTGCCGTACGGTCCGACCGGCCGGCGCCGTCGAGCGCCTCGCGCATGAGGTCGGCGGTCAGCGAGGCCCGGGAGGACGTGGATCGGTAGAGATAGGCCCGGCCCTCGCGGGCCTCGAGGGCGAGCCGCTTCTTCGCGAGCCGCTGCAGGACCGTCATCACCGTCGTGTAGGCGATCTCGCGCTCGCGGGCCAGCTCCTCATGGACCTCACGGACCGTGAACCAGCGCTCACCCGACGAGTCCGACCACAGGTGTTCCATCACTCGACGTTCGAGACCCCCGAGTCTCGACACTGCGGACCCCGTCACGTAGGGCAGTCTAGCCACGGAGCCCGTAGTACTACAGCAGGTAGTTGACCTTCTCAACATGCCCACCTCGATGCCCTACAGTCTCGCCATGAGGTTCGCTGTCGGGGACGTCCACGGCTACCGGCCCGAGGTCACCGCGGCTCTCGGCGAGCGTGGGCTCGTCGACGCCGACGGGGACTGGTCAGGCGGAGACGCCGAGGTCTGGTTCGCCGGCGATCTGATGGACCGCGGGCCCGACGGCGTCGGGGTCGTCGAGGACGTCATGCGCTGGCAGCGGCAGGCGAAGGACGCGGGGGGTCGCGTCGGCTCCGTGCTCGGCAACCACGACGTGCTCGCCCTCGCCGTCCGACGCTTCCGGGACGCGGCGGTGCCGGGCGGCTCGCCGTTCGAGAGACCGAGGAGCTTCGCGCTGAGCTGGATGGTCAACGGCGGTCAGCTGCGCGACCAGGAACTGCTGACCGAGGAGATGGCGGACTGGCTCACGAGCCTGCCGGCCGTTCACCTCCTCGGAGATGATCTCCTCGTGCACGCCGACACCTCGGAGTATCTCGGGTGGGGGGGCGACGCCGAAGCAGTCGCCCGAGCCATCTCGGAGGTTCTGCACGGCGACGACATCGGGCAGTGGTGGGAGCTCTGGCGAAGCCTGACGACTCGCTACTCGTTCCTCGGTCCCCAGGGTCCCGAACGAGTCCGTGAGGTGCTCGGGGCTCTCGGCGGGACTCGGGTGGTCCACGGGCACAGCGTCATCGGCGATCTGCGCGACATCAGCTCGCGCGCGGTCGAGGAGGCCTGGTCGTACGCCGACGGGTTGGCCCTGGCCGTCGACGGCGGCATCTACGACGGCGGTCCGAGCCTCGTCGTCCCCCTCGACTGACTCGTTCGAGGCGCGGGTGACCGAGGGGATCGCGATGGTGGGGCGGAAACCTGCGGATGGTCGGCGGGGCGTGTTACGCGTGGGACCGATGTGACTTTCGCGTAGGGTCGGACCATGGCGACCCGCACGTCTTCCCCGTCGCGGTCGCAGGGCAAGAGCTCTCGATCCGGCTCGTCCGGTAGCCAGACCCGACGCACGTCGTCGACGCGTTCGAGCAAGGGCAGCAGCCGCTCCACCGGGTCCAGCTCCCGCCCTCGTGCCGCGTCGCCGCGGCGACGCGGGCCTGGTCCGGTTGCCCGGCTGCTCGCAGCCCTGGGACGGGCCGTGCGCGCGCTCTGGCTCGCCGTCGCCCACCTGGTCGGCGCGATCGTGCGGCGGATCGGTTCCACCGCCCGTGACCTCGACCCGGAGCACCGCAGGGACGGTCTCGGTCTCGGCCTGGTAGGTCTCGCTGTCGTCGTCAGCGCCGCCGAGTGGTGGCGCCTCGAGGGTGCCGTCGGCGACACGATCCGCGCGGTCGTGGAGGGCAGCGTGGGGATCGCGGCGTACGCCGTCCCGCTCCTGCTGCTGCTCGGAGCCTGGCGGCTGATGCGCCGGCCCGGGCTCAACGGGCCCGCCGGGCGATCGGTCATCGGCTCGGCGGCCATCTCGCTCGGCGTCCTCGGGCTGGTCCACATCCAGCACGGGCTGCCGAGGCCCGGCGGTGGTCAGGCAGCGATGCGGGAGGCGGGCGGGGCGATCGGCTACATCGGCTCGGCCATCATCGCCGACCTCTTCCGCAGCACGCTGATCGCGATCCCGCTGCTCGTGCTGCTCGCGTTCTTCGGTGTGCTCGTCGTCACCGCGACTCCCGTCTACCAGATCCCGGACCGGCTGCACGCCCTGCGGTCCAAGGTCCTCGGTCGTCGTACGACGACCCCGGACGCAGCCGACCAGGGCGAGGTCGAGCCGGCAACCCAGGTCGAGCCGCTCACCCGCGGCCGGCGCCGCAGTCGGGTCGGGTCGATGACGCCGCATGCCGACGCGGACGCCGAGTCCGGGCCGGTCGACGGCGGCGTCCTGCCCAGCGGCGAACCGGCCGGGCGGACCGGCGCCTCGGTCGCAGCGGACCTCGACCCCGACCGCGACGTGGTTCTCGAGCCTCCGCCGCACACGCCCCTGCCCCAGCGCGTCGAGCAGCTCAGCCTGTCCGGCGACATCAGCTACGCGCTGCCCGCCAACGACGTCCTCAAGCCCGGTAGCGCACACAAGGCGACCTCGGCCGCGTCCGACGCCGTCGTCGGGCGGCTCACCGAGGTGCTTGACCAGTTCGCCATCGACGCCCAGATCACCGGCTACACCCGAGGGCCGACGGTGACCCGCTACGAGGTCGAGCTCGGGCCCGCGGTGAAGGTGGAGAAGGTCACCGCGCTGAGCCGCAACATCGCCTACGCCGTCGCCTCGGCCGACGTGCGGATCCTGTCACCGATCCCCGGCAAGTCCGCGATCGGCGTCGAGATCCCGAACGTCGACGCGGAGATCGTGTCGCTCGGCGACGTGCTCCGCTCGCGCCAGGCACGGGAGGACCACCACCCGCTCATCGTCGGCCTCGGCAAGGACGTCGAGGGCGGGTTCGTCGTCGCGAACCTGGCGAAGATGCCCCACCTGCTGGTGGCCGGCGCCACCGGCTCGGGCAAGTCGAGCTTCATCAACGGGGTGGTCTGCTCGCTGCTCGTGCAGGCCACGCCCGACGAGGTGCGGATGATCATGATCGACCCCAAGCGGGTCGAGCTCACCGGCTACGAAGGCATCCCGCACCTGATCACCCCGATCATCACCAGCCCGAAGAAGGCGGCCGAGGCGCTGCAGTGGGTGGTCCGGGAGATGGACCAGCGGTACGACGACCTGGCCGCCTTCGGCTTTCGGCACGTGGACGACTTCAACAAGGCGGTCCGCGGCGGCGCCGTCACGGTGCCGCCCGGGAGTGAGCGGGTGCTGGCGCCGTACCCCTATCTCGTCATAGTGGTCGACGAGCTCGCCGACCTGATGATGATCGCGCCGCGAGACGTCGAGGACGCGATCGTGCGGATCACCCAGCTCGCCCGGGCCGCCGGCATCCATCTGGTACTCGCCACGCAACGCCCATCGGTCGACGTGGTGACGGGGCTGATCAAGGCCAACGTGCCGAGCCGGCTGGCGTTCGCGACGTCGTCACTCGCCGACAGCCGGGTCATCCTCGACCAGCCGGGAGCGGAGAAGCTGGTGGGCAAGGGCGACGGCCTGTTCCTTCCGATGGGGGCCAGCAAGCCGGCCCGGATCCAGGGTGCATGGGTCACCGAGCCCGAGATCAAGGCGGTCGTGGCCCACTGCCGCGAGCAGCTGAGGCCGACGTACCGCGACGACGTCACCACCACGCAGCAGGCCAAGCGGTCGCTCGACGACGACATCGGCGACGACCTCGACCTGGTGTGCCAGGCGGTCGAGCTCGTCGTGTCGACCCAGTTCGGCTCGACGTCGATGCTGCAGCGCAAGCTGCGCGTGGGGTTCGCCAAGGCCGGCCGGCTGATGGACATCCTCGAGAGCCGTGGCATCGTCGGACCGTCCGAGGGCTCGAAGGCGAGGGACGTGCTGGTCAAGCCCGACGACCTCGACGACGTGGTCGCCAGTCTTCAGGCAGAGGGGTAAGCCGTGGTCGTGCGTCGTCGCGGAGCGTTGATGGGCCTGGTCGCGGTGGCCGCCATGGTGGTGGCCGCCGCCTACCTCTGGCGCTTCGGCGACGAGGGAGGAGTCGTGCCGTTCCTGATCGGCAGTGCGCTGCTCGCGGTGTCCCTGGTGCATGCCGTCGCCTGGCGCGGGTCGCGGCACCCGCTGCTGGTCGTCGACCTCACCGGGCTGCGGGTCCGCCTCGGCGGGCGCTGGACGGGTCTGCCGTGGAACGACGTGGAGAGTCTCGAGGTCGCCCCCCGCGGGCGGCTGGGCGACGGCCGCGTCACGGTACGTCCGCGTGACGAGCGCCGGGCGCTCGCCGAGGTCGGCTCCCGCGCCCGCCTCGCGGTGCTGCTGAACAGGTGGTTGTACGACGCCGCGCTCGTGGTCCCATACGGACTCACCACCACCGAGTCGACGAGCGACCTGGTGGGCACCCTGACCCGCCTTGCCGACGGTCGGGCGCGCGTGGTTGCCGCCGAGGCGCCTTCGGCCGAGCCCGAGCCGACGGTCGAGGTGGCGGTCCCGGGCGGTCTTGCTGACCGGGCGCGGCGCGACGCTGCCGAGCCGGCCGCGGACCTCCCACCGGCATCCCCGCGTGCGCCGGAGGCCGTCGTACCCCACGAGGGGTCGTCGGGGCCGCGCCGGCTCGCGGGGGTGGTGTCGGCCCTGCGCTCCCACGCGGCCCGACGCGTCGCCACGACGCTCCCGATGGGCGGCGAGCGGGGGACCGTGGGCACGTTGGCGCTCGCGGACCGTTTCGACGAGGACACCGACCCGCTGCCGGAGCTGAGTGAGCTGCGCCGACGCGCGCCCGAGGACAGCGAAGCCGAGCCGGAGATCTCGGCCACCACCAGGACCGGGCCCGTCGAGGTCGACAGGTCGCACCGAACGGCCAACGTCGAGCTCATCATCGACGCCACGACCGACCTGAGTGCGCTGGCGATGCGCAAGGTCCGGCATCGGCCGCTGCCGGCGGAGGACCACGGAGACGTCGGACCCGCGGGGGTGGCCGAGCCCGCGGCCGGCACTGTCCCGGCCGCGTCGGCCATGACGGCGAGCCAGGTCATCGGAGGCGAGATCCGGCAGGCCCGCGACTGGCTCGCGATGTCGGTCGACGAGCTGTCGGAGCGCACCAGGATCCGGCCGTCGGTCATCGAGTCGATCGAACGCGGCGACTTCTCGCCGTGTGGTGGCGACTTCTACGCGCGTGGTCACCTGCGGATGCTCGCCGGCGTGCTCGGCCTCGACCCGACGCCGATCGTTTCGTCGTACGACGAGCACCTCGCGTCCGCACCGGTGAGCCCACGCGCCGTCTTCGACGCCGAGTTGTCCGGCGGCGTGCTGCGGCCGACCGGTGGGGGCGGTTCACGCTGGGGCGCGCTCGTGGCGGCGGTGCTGGTCCTGCTGCTCGTGTGGGGGGTGGCCCGATTCCTCCTGACCGGCCCGACGCCAGACCCGAGCTCGCTCACCACGCCGATCTCACAGGGCCCGACAGGCTTGGGCACCGGCCTCGGGTCGCCGGGCATCGGCGACATCCAAATTCCTCCACCCGCGGTCGCGCCGACGCGGGCGACGCTGAGGGTTGCGTCCGGATCGTCGCGGGTTGTCGTCTGGGACCGGGCGATGACGGTCGTCTTCCAGGGCGTGTTGCACCCGGGCCAGGCCAAGGTCGTCAGCGGACGCGGCCCGCTGCGGGTGATGGCTGTCGACGCCGGGGCGGTCTCGCTGTCGGCCCGAGGCCACCCGAAAGCGGTGATGGGCGACCCGGGACAGCGGGTCTTCCGGCACGTCGGCTAGTGCCGCGTCAGGCACCTTGGCCCTGGTGGGTCCGGCCCCGAGGGGCTTCGCCGAGATCACGGCGAATCTTGCCAGCCGCCGCACCTTCCGGGAGACCCGGTGCGTGACGGGTCCGCACCGGGTCGCCGCCGGGCATACTTGGGGCATCTCATGACCAGTCCTCCAACCGTCGCGCTCGTGACCTTGGGCTGTGCCCGAAACGACGTCGACTCCGAAGAGCTCGCCGCCCGGCTCGAGTCCGGCGGGTTTCGGCTCGTTGCCGACCCGGATGCCGCGGAGACGGTCGTGGTCAACACCTGCGGCTTCGTGGAGGCGGCGAAGAAGGACTCGATCGACACGCTGCTCGCGGCCGCCGAGCCACGGACGCCTGGCCACGCCCAGACCGTGGTGGCGGTCGGCTGCCTGGCCGAGCGTTACGGCAGGGAGCTCGCCGATTCGCTGCCCGAGGCCGATGCGGTCCTGGGCTTCGACGACTACCCGGTGATCGCCGACCGGCTGCGCAGCATCATCGCAGGCGAGCGCCACGAGGCGCACGTCCCGCGCGACCGGCGGACCCTGCTCCCGCTCGCGCCGGCTTCCCGCGCGGCCGGCTCCGAGCACGCGATCCCCGGCCACGCCACCTCAGCACCCGACCTGCCACCTGGGCTGGCTCCGGCGAGCGGGCCGAGGGCGGTGCGGCGCCGACTGGGCAGCGGCCCGATGGCGCCGCTCAAGCTCGCCTCCGGGTGCGACCGGCGCTGCACGTTCTGCGCCATCCCGAGCTTCCGAGGGGCGTTCGTCTCACGGCCCGTGCCGGAGGTCGTGGCCGAGGCTCGCTGGCTGGTGTCCACCGGGGTGCGGGAGCTGTTCCTGGTCAGTGAGAACTCCACGTCGTACGGCAAGGACCTCGGTGACCTGAGGCTGCTGGAGACCTTGCTGCCCGAGCTCACCGACATCGAGGGGGTACGCCGGGTGCGGGTCTCCTACCTGCAGCCGGCCGAGATGCGCCCCGGTCTCATCGAGGCGATCGCGTCGACGCCGGGCGTGGCCGCCTACTTCGACCTGTCGTTCCAGCACGCCTCGTCGGCGGTGCTGCGGGCCATGCGTCGCTTCGGTGACGCGGAGCGCTTCCTGGCGCTGCTCGGGCAGGTGCGAGCAGCAGCGCCCGCCGGCGGCGTGCGGAGCAACGTCATCGTCGGCTTCCCCGGCGAGACGGAGCGTGACCTCGATGTCTTGTGCGGTTTCCTCGAGGCGGCGCGGCTCGACGCGGTCGGGGTCTTCGGCTACTCCGACGAGGACGGCACGGAGGCCGCCGGGCTACCGGGACACCTCGACCAGGACGAGATCCGGGCCCGCGTCGACCGCGTCTCGAGACTCGCCGAGGAGCTCACGTCCCAGCGCGCCGAGGACCGGGTCGGCGAGCGGGTCGACGTCCTCGTCGAGTCACGCCGCGGCAGCACGGGGCGAGGGCGCACCCAGGCCCAAGGCCCGGAGGTCGACGGCTCCACGACCGTCAGAGGGCTGCCTGACCACCTCGGAGTCGGCGACTTGGTGCCCGCGCTCGTGGTCTCATCCGACGGTGTCGACCTGGTTGCCGAGCCGATGGCTGCGGTGGTGGCCTGACATGGCTGTCGAGCGGTCGGCGGCGCCCGGCGTCAGCGGTGCGACGCCGAACCTCTGGAACCTGCCGAACGGCCTGACTGCGCTGCGGATCCTGCTCGTCCCGGTTCTCGGGTGGCTGCTGCTCGCCCGCGGCGGTGACGACGTGACGCTGCGGATCTGGGCGTTCGCGGTGTTCTTCGTGGCAATCATGACCGACCGCGCCGACGGGGACATCGCGCGGCGTCGCAACCTGGTCACCGACTTCGGCACGATCATGGATCCGATCGCCGACAAGGCGCTGACCGGGATGGCGTTCATCGGGCTCTCGTTGATTGGCGAGCTCTGGTGGTGGGTCACGGTCCTGGTGATCTTCCGCGAGGTGCTCGTCACGGCGCTCCGGTTCTGGGTGATCCGCCATGGGGTGATCGCCGCGAGCCAGGGCGGCAAGGTGAAGACCACCCTGCAGGCGCTGGCCCTGGGGTTCCTGATCCTGCCGTTCCGGATGCTCGACGGTGGCTGGCACGTCCTCGGCCTCGTGCTGTGGTGGGCTGCGGTGGCGGTGATGGCGGCCGCCGTCGTCGTCACGGTCGGCACCGGCGTCGACTACGTCCGCCGGGCGCTCCTGCTCCGCCGGACGGGCCGAGCCGGGTCCGGCGCGGCGTGACCGGATTGGCCGTCGACCCGGGCGAGGTGCTGGCCGGCCGGTGCCTCGAGCTGATGCGGTCCGCGGGCAGCACGCTGGCGACTGCCGAGTCGCTCACGGCCGGCCTGGTCACTGCGACGCTCGCATCCGTGCCAGGCGCCTCGGACGTCCTGCGGGGAGGGCTGGTCGCCTATGCGACCGACGTCAAGACGTCCGTCCTCGGCGTGGACCCGGACCTCGTCGCGACATACGGAGTCGTCTCCGGAGAGTGTGCGTCCGCGATGGCACGCCGCGCACTCGACCTGTTCGACGCGACCTGGGCGGTGTCGGCCACCGGGGTGGCGGGTCCGAACGGGCAGGACGGCAAGCCGGCGGGGACGGTGTACGTCGGCGTCGCCGGGCCGGGAGCCGAAGCGGTGCGGCAGCTCGCCCTGACCGGCACCCGGTCCGAGGTCCGGCGCATGACGGTGCTGGAGGCGCTGACCCTGCTCGTCGACGAGCACGGTGCCGTCTTACCCGCCGGGTAGCCTGGAGTGGGCGGCAGTCGTCGCCGCGAGCGTCACACGTGTGGAGGAGCGACCCATGATCTTGGTCCGTCGGCTGCTCGGCGAGGTCCTGCGCCAGGAACGGCTGCGCCAGGGTCGCACCCTGCGCGACGTGTCTGCCGGTGCCAGGGTGAGCCTCGGCTACATCTCGGAGATCGAGCGCGGCCAGAAGGAAGCATCCTCGGAGTGCCTCGCCGCGATCTGCGGCGCCCTCCGCATCCCCTTGTCGGTCGTGCTCGCCGACGTGAGCGGGGAGATCGCCCGCGAGGAGGCGGCCGGGTCGCGCATCGCCTCGCTGGCAGCCCGCGCGCCAGCTCCGTCGGGCGGCGTCCAGGATCTCGCGGCCTGACGTCCATCCCCCCGCGGGTCGCACCAGCCCCGCTGCCCGTCGTACCAGATGCCAGGATGAGACGGTGACCGCCGACTCCTTCCCGCGCCTCTCAGCGCGCACGATGAACTTCCAGCTCGGCCTGCCCCGCGGGTTCGTGGTCAGCCCGGACGGCGCCCGAGTCGTGTTCCTGCGTGCCGACACCGGCACGTCGCGTACGCACTCGTTGTGGGTGTACGACGTGGAGACGGCCACCGAGCGCAACGTCGCCGACCCGGCGGTGCTGCTGCCGAGCGACGACGAGGACCTCACCCCGGAGGAACGCGCGAGGCGCGAACGGATGCGCGTCTCGACGTCGGGAGTGGTGGCCTTCAGTACCGACGACGACGTCACCGTGGCAGCCTTCGCGCTGTCGTCGAGACTCTTCGTCGCCGACCTCGTGGGCTCATCCGGCGCCCGGGAGGTGCCGGTCGAGGCCCCTGTCGTCGACCCTCGCCTGGACCCCACCGGGCGGACGATCGCCTATGCGGGGAACCGAGCGCTCCGGGTCGTCGACCAGTCGGGGCTGGACCGGGTACTGGTCGGTCCCGACCGCGACGACCCCGACGAGGTCGCGTGGGGGCTCGCGGAGTTCATCGCGGCGGAGGAGCTGGACCGCACGCGTGGCTTCTGGTGGGCGCCGGACGGGTCGTCCCTCCTCGTGGCGAGGTATGACGAGACACCGGTGGAGGTCTGGCACATCGCGGACCCCTCGCATCCCGAGGTCGAGCCGGTCCGTCAGCGCTACCCGCAAGCCGGCACGGCGAATGCCGTCGTGTCCTTGCACCACGTCTCGCTCGGGGGGGAGCGGGTCGACCTCGACTGGCGGTCGGACCGGGAGCTCGACGGCACGACCCTCGAGTACCTGGTGGAGGTCGAGTGGCGTGAGGGGCAGCCGCTGCTCGCGCTGCTCACCCGTGACCAGCGACGCCTCGAGCTGCGTGAGGTGGACCTGCCGTCTGGCGTCACGACGCCGGTGCGAACGTTCACCGACGACTGCTGGATCGAGCTGCTTCCCGGGACCCCCCGCCGGACCCGGGACGGCCGGCTGCTGCACGGTCTCGACGACGGAGAGACCCGTCGGCTTGCGGTCGACGGGGTCCCGTTCACCCCGACCGGCGTGCAGGTCCGCAGCGTGCTGGGAGTCGAGGACGACGCCGTAGTCGCGTCGGTGGTTCCGAGGATCGCGTCGGTCGCGTTGGCACGACTCGGGTTCGACGGCAGCATGACCTTGCTCAGTGATCCTGGTGGGGTCGCCGTCGGGGCGGTAGGCGGTGACAGCGTGGTCGTCCACCAGCGGACGCTCGTGGACGCAACCTCCGTGTCGACCGTGATCAGCGGCGGGCGGCCCGTGGGCACCCTCACGAACCTGAACATGGAGCCGCCGCTCACGCTGAACCTCGAGACGCTCCGGGTCGGGACGCGCGACTACCCGACGACCGTGCTGTTCCCCTCTGGCCACGAGCGCGGGTCGCGGCGGCTGCCGGTGCTGATGGACCCGTACGGCGGTCCGCACGGCCAGCGGGTGGTCAACGCTACGCACTCCTACCTCTCGTCGCAGTGGCTGTCGGACCAGGGGTTCCTCGTCGTCGTGGCCGACGGCCGCGGCATGGCCGGGCGCGGACCGGCCTGGGACCGGCTCGTGAAGGACGACTTCATCGGCACGATCGACGACCAGGCCGAGATCCTGCACGCGGTCGCCGCGCTGTATCCGGACGATGTCGACACGACCAAGGTGGCGATCCGCGGCTGGTCGTTCGGCGGCTACCTCGCGCTGGCGGGGGTGCTCAGGCGCCCCGACGTCTTCGCCGCGGCGGTGGCGGGTGCCCCGGTCAGCGACCAGCGGCTGTACGACACCTGCTACTCCGAGCGCTACCTGGGCCATCCCGAGAGCGACAAGGGCGTCTACGACGCCAACGACCTCACGCTGCTCGCCGATCGGCTCTCGAGACCCTTGATGCTGATCCACGGCCTCGCCGACGACAACGTCGCGGTCGCGCACACCCTGCGGATGTCGACCGCGCTGCTGGCCGCCGGGAAGCCGCACGAGGTGCTGCCGCTCTCGGGCGTCACCCATCTGGCTAACTCGGAGACGGTCGCGGAGAACCTGCTGCTCCTGCAGGTCGACTTCCTGCGCCGGGCGATGGACATCGCGGTCGTCGAGGATCACTCCTAGCTCGAGACGGGGTGGCGTCTCGCCAATGAGCCGCCCGACGAACGACGACCGGCGATGAGGGACCAGGCTCGCCGGAGCAGCCGTCCCACCTCAGCATCGTCTCAGCCGCGGCCGCCCGGTTCTGCGCTAGCTGCGCGGCAGTGCCTCGAGCGTCCTCGGCATCAGCTCGACGATCTGGTCGGCGAGCTTCTCGAACTCGCGCTTCATGATCGGGTCGGCGAGCTTGGCCAGACCGTTGAACTTCACTGTGGCCTTGTAGGTGATCGAGGTCTTGTCGCCGAGCGACTCGAACGTCATGTCGTCGGTCGACGTGGCCGTCTTGTTCTTCCCGACGAACGTGAGGCGGTGGGGGTCTGCGTACGTGAGCTCGTAGGTCAGCTCGGTTCTGCGCCCACGGAACTCGGACACGTTGTGCCAGGTCGTGCCGACGCACGGCATGCCCGCGCCGTTCTGCGTGCAGGTCACCGTGCCGGGGTCCCAGCTCTCGGCATGGGCGAAGTCCCTGAGATAGCCGACGACGGCCTCGAGCGGCACGTCGGCGGTGAAGGTCCGGTGGACGGAGGTCATGGAGCTCGCTCTCGGGAGGGGGGTTGCGGGCGCGGCGTACTGGTCTGGGCTGCTGGCTCTCGCCAGCCTACGTTGGCGCGGGAGGGGGACTGGACTGCCGGTCATCGCCGCAGCCGGAGGCCCCGCGGAGTTGGATGGAAGCCCGCTGCCTCCAGAGCAGTGGCGAGCGGCGAGCCAAGGATGTGCTCCCCGTCTGCGCGCTCTACCATGAGCTTCCCGAGCGCTCCCTCGTGGACGGCGAGGGCCAGCGCGTCGACCGCGGGCTGGACCCGCGCCGGATCGTCGCTGAACGTCAGCAGCGTGCGACCGCCGCGCTCGACGTAGACCACGAGGCAGCCGTCGACGATGACGACAACCGCGCCGGCCTTGCGACCGGGGCGGTGGCCGGCGTTGGCGCTGTCGGTGGCTCGCTCCGGCCAGGGCAGCGCCGCTCCGAACGGGTTCGCCGGGTCGGTCGCCGCGAGAACGAGCGCCCCCGGCGACTCTTGGGCCTGCTGGCGGTTCCCGTCGGCGGACATCGCCCGGATCCGGTCGACAGCGCCCGTCGTGGAGAACTGGGCGGCGCCGAGGCCCGCGACGAAGTAGCCGCGCCGGCATCGCCCGGACTCCTCGAACCGCGCCAGCACCTTGTAGACCGCCGCGAACCCGCCCGGCACCTGCTCGCTGACGGCCGCTCCCCGGGTGACGATGCCGTGCCGCTCGAGCATCGCCTCGGCCGTCGCGTGGGCTCGGCGGGTGACGTCGTCGTCGCGTGCCGGTGTCAGGGCCCAGCGTCCGGCGGTGGAGGGCGGGCCGCTGCGCGCGGGCATCGACTGCCGGCCGAGGGCGGCCCGCGAGAGTCCGCGCCTGGACCCGTAGCGGGCCCGCGGCGTCGTCGGCCGTCGGCGATGGGCGCCGAGGCCCGCGGTCAGCAGCGAGCGGAGCGGGGCGAGGGTGTCGTTGGTGAGGTAACCGGCCCAGGTGAGGTCCCAGAGGGACGCTGCGAGCGCTGTGTCGTCGGTCGAGCCGACCGCGTCGGCGAGCTGGCGGAAGAAGTAGCCGCCGCCGGAGGCGAGGACGTCGAGCACCGAGCGGTGCCGCTCGCCGATCTCGACCTCGCCCAGGTCCGGCAGCGTCAGCGGGGCGGTGTCGGCGAGGTGCAGCGAGACCCAGCCGTCGGTCCCGGGAAGGGGGCCCGCGCCCGCCCACACCACCTCGCCGGCCGACGTCAGCTCGTCGAGCATCGGCGGCTGGTAGTCGACGAGCCGGCTCGACAGCACGAACGGCTCCAGGGCCGAGGCCGGGACGGGACAGCCCGCGAGCTGCTCCACAACCGTGAGCACCCCGTCGACGCCGCGGAGCCGGCTGCCGACGTTCTGCCACACCGGGAGGAAGCGCGCCAGGGTCGTCTGCTCGACAGGCTCCACCTCGGCGCGGGCCCGGGCGAGCGAGCGCCGCCGGATGCGCCGCAGCACCTCGGCATCGCACCACTCGGTGCCGTGGGCGCCGGGACGGAACTCACCCTCGTTGACCCGGCCCTGGTGCGCGAGGCGGCGCAGGACGTCGTGGGCGACCGCGACGCCGAGCCCGAATCGGGTGGCGACCTCGCCGGTGACGAACGGGCCGTGGGTGCGGGCGTGCCGCGAGACCAGGTCGCCGAGTGGGTCCTCGAGGCGGTCGGTGAACGCGGCGGGCACGCCGGGCGGCACCGGCACACCGAGGGCGTCGCGCAGGCGGCCGACGTCCTCGACCGCGGCGAGCATCGTCGTACCGGCGATCCGGACCTCGACAAGCCGGCCGGCCCGGGCGAGCTCGCCGACCCACCGGGGCGACGACGCGGGGTCGGCGCAGCGCTCGCCTACCTCGTCCGGGGTGAGCGGCCCGACCAGCCTCAACAGGTCGGCGACCCCCTCGAGGCCGCGGGCGCGGCGCTGCTCCGAGAGCCACTGCAGGTCGCGCTCGGTCTCCTCGATGACGTCGGGGTCCAGCAGGTCGCGAAGCTCGGTTCGGCCGAGCAGCTCGCTCAGCAGCGCCGGGTCGAGCGCCAGCGCCGCCGCCTTCCGCTCGGCCAGCGGGGAGTCGCCCTCGTAGATGAACTCCGCGACGTAGCCGAACAGCAGTGAGCGAGCGAAGGCGCTCGGCGTCGCGGTCTCCACCTCGACGACTCGGACTCGCCGGGCCTCGATGTCGCGCATGAGCTGCAGCAGCGCGGGCAGGTCGTAGACGTCCTGCAGGCACTCCCGGACCGCCTCGAGCACGATCGGGAAGGAACCGTACTTGCTCGCCACCTCGAGCAGGGCTGCCGACTTCTGGCGCTGCTGCCACAGGGCCGATCGTCGACCGGGGTCGCGCCGTGGGAGCAGCAGCGCCCGGGCCGCGCACTCCCGGAACCGGGACGCGAACAGGGCGGAGCCGCCCACCGCGCTGGTGACGATCTCGTCGAGCTCGTCGGGCTCGAAGAAGCAGACGTCGGCCCCGGGCGGCTCGGCGTCGGTCTCCGGGATGCGCAACACGATCCCGTCATCACCGGCCATCGCCTGTGCGTCGACGCCGAACCGCTCCTGCAGCCGCCGGCCGATGGCCAGCGCCCACGGACCGTGGACCGCGGCCCCATAAGGGGAGTGCACGATCAGCCGCCAGTCGCCGAGCTCGTCGCGGCAGCGCTCGACGACGAGCTGGCGGTCGTGGGGCACCGACCCGGTGTCGGCGAGCTGCTCGGTCAGGTAGGCGACCAGGTTGCCGGCGGCGAACGCGTCGAGGCCTGCGGCGGACGCGCGGTCCAGCGCCTCGGGGCCGGGCAGCTTCGAGATCTCCCGGACGAACGCGCCGACCGCTGCGCCGAGCTCGGCCGGCCGCCCCAGGGTGTCGCCCTTCCAGAACGGCAGCCGCCCCGGCTGGCCCGGTGCGGGAGAGACCAGCACCCGGTCGTGGGTGATCTCCTCGATCCGCCAGCTCGACGTGCCGAGGGCGAAGACGTCGCCGACCCGCGACTCATAGACCATCTCCTCGTCGAGCTCACCGACGCGCGACGGTCGCCCGGCGCTGTCGCTGCCGACCAGGAACACCCCGAACAGCCCCCGGTCGGGGATCGTGCCACCCGAGGTGACGGCGAGGCGCTGGGCGCCCGGCCGGCCGGTGAGGGTGTCGGCCACCCGGTCCCAGACCAGCCGCGGTCGCAGCTCGGCGAACTCGTCCGACGGGTAGCGCCCAGCCAGCAGGTCGAGCGTGGCGTCGAAGGCGGACCGCGGTAGCGCCGCGAACGACGCGGCACGTCGGACGACGGCGAACAGCGCATCGGTCTGCCAGACGTCGAGCGCGACGCATGCCACGATCTGCTGGGCCAGCACGTCGAGGGGGTTGGTCGGCACCCGGAGCGCCTCGATCTGGCCCGACCGCATGCGCTCGACGGTGACCGCCGTCTGGACCAGGTCGCCGCGGTGCTTGGGGAACAGCACGCCGCGCGAGATCTCGCCGACCTGGTGGCCCGCCCGCCCGATGCGCTGCAGGCCGCTGGCGACCGACGG
>JBBJMF010000103.1:0-9409 GCA_037719575.1 Nocardioidaceae bacterium | reverse complement strand
CGAATCCGGGTGCTCGCGGTGTCGAGGGGCCACAAGACGAAGGCCGCGACATGGTCGGCCGCACACGACAGCCACAGGTTCGGGTAGATCAGCTCACCCTTGTGGCGCGAGCGTTCGGTCTCGTCAAGCGCGGGGAACGGAAGCCGGTTGGTGGTGCCGGTCATCGTGAACGTCCACGCTCCGTCGCGGTGCGCGATGCCGTCCTCCCAGTCCAGCCCCACCCCGCCTCCACCGAAGGAAGGGACCAGCCGCGTCAGCTCGGGGTGCACGGGGCCGCAGTGATAGCACTCGTTGTAGTTCTCGGCCAGCACCTTGTAGTTCGCTGCCACGTCGTAGGTGAAGCTGAGTCCCGTCGCCAGGTCCGCCAACGGGTAGCGAGCCAGCCGCTCGCCGAACCCGGCCATGTCGATGTCGAAGCCGGTCGCCCGCTCGGGGGTGAGATGGACGAAGACGAAGCCGCCCCACGTCCGCACGCCGACCTCGTGCAGCCCGAACTCCTCCGCACGAAAGTCGTCTATCCCTTCGGTGTGGGGAGCCCTGAGCAGGCGACCGTCCAGGTCGTACGTCCAGGAGTGGTACGGACACCGCAGCGCGCTGACCACGCAGGTGGTGGGGCTGGTCCCCGGCTCGGTCGGGACGACCTGCGACCCGCGGTGGCGGCACACGTTGTACGCCGCATGGAGCCTGGCCACCCGGTCGCTCGTCACCAGGATCGACTCCCCGACCACGTCGAGCACGGCAAGCCTGCCCGGCAGGTGGAGCCCCAGGTCGTCCAGCCGGCCGACGCAGAACCAGCTGTCGTAGAGCAGCTGGTCGCGCTCTTTCGCGAACTGCTCGGGATCGACGTACATCGCCTTGGGGAGCGCCGGCTGCAGAGATCGGTTCGTCATCACGACCTCCTTCGACACGGTCTGCTGCTGACTCGCGAGTCAGTAAGGGTAGGACAAGCCTGCCATACGGAAGTGGCCGTGGGGAACACCTCGGCGACGCCTCAGCCCGGCGTGAGGCGGCCGGGGAGCCAGCAGGCCGCACGGTGGTCGCCGGTCGCGGTGAGCATGGGTAGTGGCTTGGTGCGACAGTCGGCGTCCACGCCGGCCACGGCGGCCTCCCCGCCCAGCAGTGCCGGACAGCGCGGATGGAAGCGGCACCCCGGCGGCACCCGGGTCGGGTCGGGCGTCTCTCCCTGCAGCACGATCGGGTCGATCTGCGCAATCTCGGGGACGACGGACAACAGGGCCCGCGTATAAGGGTGCTTCGGCGATGCCAGCACTTCCTCCGTCGTGCCGACCTCGACGATCCGACCGAGGTACATCACCGCAATCCGGTCGGCGATGTTCCACGCAAGTCCCAGGTCATGAGTGACCACGAGCACCGTGAGGCCAAGCTCCTCCCGCAGCTTGAGCAGCAGCGCGAGGATCTCCCCGCGGATCGACGCGTCCAGGGACGAGACGGGCTCGTCGGCGATCAGGATCGACGGCTCGACCGCCAGCGCTCCCGCGATCACCACCCGCTGGCGCTGTCCGCCCGAGAGCTCGTGCGGGTAGTTGAGGAAGAACCGCCGAGGCGGCCGCATCCCGGCCTGCGACAGTGCTCTCGCCACCAGGTCGGACTCGGTGACCCGGTCGCCTGCCTTGCGGTGAACTTTCGTCATCTTGTGGATCCGGATGCCCTCGGCCACGGACTCGTAGACGCTCTGCCGCGGGTTCAGCGCACCGGTCGGGTCCTGCAGGATCAGCTGCACCTTCCTGCGGTACGAGCGCAGGTAGCCTCGGTCGTAGGAGAGGGCACTCCCGTCGTACGAGACCACTCCACCGCTCGGGCGCTCCAGCCCGAGGAGAGTCCGAGCCAGCGTCGTCTTCCCGCACCCTGACTCACCGACCAGCGCCAGGATCTCTCCGGGTGCGACATCGAGGTCGACGCCGTCGACCCCCTTGGCGTCGGGTCGCCCGCGGCGGCCAGCGAATGTCACGCGCAGCTGGCGGGCCGAGATCAGCTGAGTCACGGCGCCACCGGTGACGAGCCCATCGACCGCGCAGCGTCCAGCCGGCTCTGAGCCAGCAGCAGCAACATGTCGCGCTTCTCGTCGGCGTGGTGACAGGCCACCTCACTGTCGAGTCGGAGCGGCTCCAGCGGCGGGTCGGTCTCCCGGCAGACATCGGTGGCCAGCGCGCAGCGCGGGTGGAACGGGCACCCGGACGGCAGCGCCTGGGGATCGGGCGGGTCGCCAGGCAGCCCGACCGGGGCGAACCGAGCCTTCGGGTCACCGATGCGGGGAAACGCCGCCGCCAACGCTCCACCGTAGGGATGGAGCGGGTGGTCGAACAGGCTCACCGCCGGACCCTGCTCGACCACGCGGCCGGCGTACATCAGCAGCACGCGGTCGCAGGTGGTGCCGAGGACCGACAGGTCGTGGCTGATCAGGAGGAGTCCGAGGTCCAGGTCCTGCACGAGGTCGGTGAGGACGCCGAGGACCTGAGCCTGCACCATGACGTCCAGCGCCGTCGTCGGCTCGTCGGCGATGATCAGCTGGGGCCGGCAGGCGAGCGCCATCGCGATCATCACCCGCTGCTTCTGCCCGCCGGACAGCTGGTGCGGGTAGGACGCGCCGCGACCCGCCGGCAGGCCAACCTGCTCGAGCAGCGCGGCCACCCGGGCGGCCGCTGCCGTCTTGCCGACGGAGTCGTCGTGCAGGCGGATCGGCTCCGCGATCTGGTCGGCGATCCGCTGGACCGGGTTGAGGGAGTGCAGGGCACCCTGGAAGACGATGGCGGCCTCGCCCCAGCGCACGGCCCGCAGCTGCCCCCACGGCATCCGTTGGGTGTCCTGCCCGTTGACGAGCACCGAGCCCGCGACCTTGGCGCCCCTCGGCTGCAGTCGAAGCACGGTCGACGCAAGCGTCGACTTGCCGCAGCCGGACTCACCGGCGACGCCGACGGTCTCCCCGGCTGCGACCGTGAATGAGACGCCCCGGACAGCCGGCAGCAGGCCGGACGCGGTCGGATAGCTGACATGCAGGTCGCTGACCTCGAGCAGGGGCGGAGGTGCGCCGTCGAGCGCGCTCATCGGCGCTGCCTCAGCCGAGGGTTGAAGATCTCCTCCAGCGACTGCCCCACCAGGGTGAACGACAAGACCACGAGCACGACGCAGACACCGGGCGGGAACAGGAACCACCAGGCTCCCAGCGTGAGCGCGCCGTTGCTGAACGCCGACTCGAGCATCGTGCCCCAGGAGACACGGGTGGGGTCACCGAAGCCGAGGAACGACAGCGTCGTCTCGGACAAGATCGCGCCGGCCACCGTCAGCGTGGTATTGGCGAACACCATCGGCATCACGTTGGGCAGGATGTGGCGGCTCATCTGATGCCAGTCGCCGGCGCCGAGCACCCGGGCCCGCTCCATGTAGGGACGGGCCATTATGGCCAGGCTCTGCGACCTGATCAGGAGCGCGGTCCCGGGCCAGCTCGTCACGCCGATAACGAAGCCGATCGTGAACAGCGACCCACCCAGCAGCGTTGCCAGCACCAGAGCAAGCGGGAGGAACGGGATGACCAGGAACCACTCGGTCAGCCGGAACAGGATCGACCCGGCCCACCCGCCCCAGTAGCCGGACGCGATCCCGATCAGGGTGCCGAGCACCATCGAGATCAGGGTCGCGAAGAGACCGACGAGGAGCGATACGCGCGAACCGTAGATGAGCAGGGTCAGCACCGAGCGCCCGTACTCGTCGGTGCCCAGCCAGTACGTCGAGGAGGGGTTCTCCAGGGGAAGGCCCGTAGCCTTGGTCCGCGACAGTCCGTCGGTGTCGACGAGCAGCGGCGCGAAGACCGCCACCAGTGCGAAGACCAGCAGCACGACCATGCCGAGCACCCCTGAGCGGTGCCGGCGGAACTCCTTCCAGGTCCGGCCGGCCGAGTCCTTCCGGCGTCGCCAGGTGACCTGGCGTGCGGTCAGGGGTGCGAGCTCCGCAGACCCGGCGTCGTCCGCGGTGCTCATACCCGCACCCGCGGGTCGAGCCAGCCGTAGAGCAGGTTGGAGATCAGGTTGGCGATCACAACCGCGGCCGAGAACACGAAGAACGTCCCTTGCAGCACGGGGATGTCGGGGATCCGCAGCGCGTCGGTCGTCAGCAGGCCCAGGCCGGGGATCGAGAACACGGTCTCGACCGTGATGGCGCCGGAGACGATGAAGCCGAGGTTGAGGGACACCAGCGTGACCACCGGCAGCAGGGCGTTGCGCGTGGCGTGGCGGCGACGCACGAGCAGGTCACTGAGACCCTTGGCGCGGGCCGTCTGGAGATAGTCCTCGCCCATCTCGTCGAGCAGCGCCGACCGCATGATCAGGGAGTACTCCGCCAGGTAGGCAAGCGTCAGCGTCACCACGGGCAGGACGAGGTGCCACGTCTGGTCGACCACCCCGTCGAACGACCAGGCGTCGATGCCTGCCGACTTCAGCTGGCCGATCGGGAACAGCCGCGGGAGTGGACCGAAGCCGGTCGCGAAGAAGAGGAACAGAATCAGGCCGAGCCACCACTCCGGCATCGAGTACAGCGTGATGGTGCTGGTGGTCGACACGCCGTCGAAGGTCCGGCCGCGGTTCCACGCCGCGATCGTGCCGATCCAGATCCCGATCATGATCGACAGGATCGTCGAGGTCCCGACCAGGGCGACCGTGGGCCAGAGCCGGTCGAGCATCAGCCCGCGAACGGGTTGGCTGTACTGGAAGGAGTCACCGAAGTCCAACGTGATGATGTTCTTCAGGTAGACCAGGAACTGCTGTGGCAGCGGGTCGTCGAGGCCGTACTTGTCGACAATCGCTTGGACCTGCTCGGGAGTCTTCGCCCGTCCACGGGCCAGTGTGCGCTCCGGGTGCTCGTTGATGACCCGGAAGAGGAAGAAGTTGACCACGACGATGAAGCCCAGCGTCGCGGCCGAACCAGCCACCTTCTGCCCGAACCAGCGCCAGCCGGCCGAACGACTTGGCGTGGAGACTCGGTCGTCGGCTGCGGACGGCGCGGCTCCCGGTTCGAGGGCCGCGACGCCGATCGGCTGGGTCACTCGCGATCGCCCGCGGTACGCCGACGAATCAAGACCCAGCCAGCCACGACGGCGGCTCCCAGCACCACGATCACGACCAAGGTGATGACGAGTGTGCCGCTGGATGAGTCTTCGGATCCGCCGGTGGCCTCCGGGCTGCCGTCCGCACTGCCGATCGGGGCGAGGTTGAGGTAGTTGGCGTGGCCGTACTGGAAGAGCAGGATGCCACCCGACCGTGGCTGCGGGACGAAGCCCTCCCACCGGTCGCTCCGGTATGCCTCGCCGATCTGGTTGTAGACGGTGTTCAGGTAGGGCGCGTCCTCGTACAGCATCTGCTGCATCTGCTTGACGATGTCCTCGCGGCGGCTCTCGTCCGTGGCGGCGTTCTGCTGACGGTAGAGCATGTCGTACTGGGGGTCGCAGTACCACGAGTCGGACCAGCCACCGCGCTGGTCGCAGGTGAAGTAGCTGAGGATGGAGTCCGGGTCGGGCTCGACGTACCACCCCCACTGGAAGACGTCGAACTCGCCGTCGAGGATGATGTTGGTGAGCTTGCTGCTCTCGTATGACGTCACCTCGGAGTCGATCTGGACGTCCTTCAGCCACTCCTGGAAGAACGCCATCGTGGACACGGAACTCTCCGAGTCCGACCTGGCGTAGAGCCGGAGCTTGCCGATGGGTGACCCGTCCGGCATCGTCCGGAAGCCGTCGTCACCGACGCGGTACCCCGCGGCGTCGAGCAGCTGCTTCGCCTTGTCGGGGGCGTACGCGTAGGCGCCGCTGCTCGGAGGAGTCCATACGTAGCCCTTGTAGGCAGGCGGGATGATGCTCCCTGCTGGGACGGCCGCGCCCTGGTAGGCCTTCGTGGCCAGGAGGTCTCGGTCGATCGCGAAGTTGAGCGCGAAGCGGAAGCTCTTGTCGAGGACCGCCGGGTTGGGGTCGCCCATCGGCTCACCCGTGTCGAGGTCGACCGAGCCGGTGTTGAAGGCGATCTCGTCGAATCCGGGTGAGTCACCTTCCTGCGCGGTGATGCCATCCTCGCCCTGAAGTGCCTTGACCTGCAGGGCGCTGACGCCCTCGGCGAAGTCGATGTCACCGGCCTTGAGCGACTGCACCAGGGTGTCCTCGGACCGGTAGACCTGCATGTCGACTTCGGCCACCTTGGGTTTGCCACCCCAGTAGCCGTCGTTGCGGACGAAGCGGTACGTCGAGCCGCCCGCCTTGCCCTCGACCAGCTCGAACGGTCCCGAGCCGACCACCGGTTGGTCCGCGCTGGCGGGCTCGTTGGAGTAGGTCTTGACCTCGTCCTCACTGACGTCCTTCCAGATGTGCTCGGGGATGATCGGCATCGGCAGGAGCGGAAGCACGGCATTCGACTTCTCGAGCTTCATCAGGACGGTCTTGTCGTCGGGTGCGGTGACGGTGGTGACGGAGGTCAGGTAGGAGCCCCACGACGCCGACTCGGGACCGCCGTCGAGAATGCGGTTGTAGGTGTAGGCGATGTCTGCGGCGGTGAGCGGCACACCGTCGGACCACTTCGCTCCCTCGCGGATGTGGAATGTCCAGGTGAGCCCGTCCTCGCTGTTCTCCCATGAGGTGGCCAGCCCGCCCTGGGCCTGTGGGCTCATGTCATCGGGTGACCAGCCGATCATGTAGTCGTACATCAGCGCCCAGGCCTCATAGGACTCGGCTTCGATACCGCTGAACGGGTTGAACGAGTCGACCTCGTTCGTCATCCCGATCGTGAGCGTCCCATTGAAGGCCGAGCTGCCCGAGTCGGCCTGTGCTGTGTTCGTGCCGCCCCACAGGGCGCCACCCATGAGCAGGGTCGCGGCGGCCGATCCTGCGGCTGCCGTGGTGATGCGTTGCCGGGTCCGTGTCATCGACTCTCCCCTTGCGGGCCATCGGCCCTTTTCGACGGAGTAGGTTGCCCCCGTGAACCAGTTTCCTGACTCGCGAGTCAGTATCCCCAAGGCGCGCCGGAATGAACAGACCCGGGAGATGCATGGTGACATCCGGGTCGACGGCTATGCCTGGCTCCGCGACGTCGAGGACGCCGACGTGGTGGCGCACCTTGCGGCCGAGCGGTCCTACTACGACTCCTCGACAGCCCATCTGCGTCCCTTGGTCGACAGTCTCACGAACGAGATGGCGGCGCGAGTGCCGGAAACCGACTCGGGGATCAGCTATGGACGCTCGAGGTTTGTGTACTACGCCCGCACGCCGGCTGGAAGCGAGTACGAACAACTGTGGCGAGGACTCTCCTTCCGTGGCCCTCTCGAGGGCGGGCCCGGTTCCGGCGATCAGCTGCTGCTCGACCGGGCGGCGTTGAAGGGGGACTCGGCGTACGTCGAGCTGGGCGTGAGCCTGGTCAGCCCGGACGAGCGGCTGCTGGCGTTCTCGGTGGATACGACGGGTGACGAGGTCTACACCCTGCGCTTTCTCGACCTCGGGCAGACGATCGACGACGGCGAGCCGCACGACCTGGGTGACGAGATCCCGCGCTCGTACTACGGAGGGGCGTGGAGCGCCGACTCGCAGACCTTCTTCTACACCGTGCACGACGAGGCTTACCGGCCGTATCAGGTGTGGCGGCACCGGCTCGGCACGGCGGTCTCGGGCGACGTCCTGGTGCTGGGGGAGGACGACGAGCAGTACGACCTGGACGTCCGCGCAACCCGCTCCGGCGACCTGGTCGTCATCCATGCCGCCAACCGCGACACCTCCGAGGTGTGGCTCGTCGACGCCCACCGTCCTGAGCGGCAGCCTCGCTGCGTCGAGCCGCGGCGGCGGCACGTGGAGTACGCCTGCGAGCATGCGCGCACCCCGGCCGGGGACAAGCTGCTCATCGTCACGAACGACGGGGCCCAGGAGTTCCGGATGATGAGTGCCCCGCTGTCGTCACCAGGCCGCGACAGCTGGGTCGAGATGCTGCCGGAGGACCAGGCGGAGCGGTTGTACGACGTCACGGCGTTCGCCACCCACGTGGTCACCACCCTGCGCCGCGACGCCGTCCTGATGGCCAGGAGCTACCGGATCACCGACGAGGGCGGACTGGCCGACCCGGTCGACCTCGAGCCCTCGTTCGCCGCCGGGACCCTGGAGCCGGCCCACAACGAGCGGTTCGAGGCGACCGAGCTTCAGGTCGTCGAGGAGTCGTGGATCCATCCGAAGGCGTGGTACGACGTCGACCTGGCCTCCGGCGAGCGTCGGCACCTGATGACGCAGCACGTGCCGGCGTACGATGTCGACCGGTATGTCAGTGAACGGTTGCACGCCCCCTCGGGCGGGGTCCGGGTTCCGGTGACCGTGGTGCGGCACGTCGACACTCCGCTGGACGGGTCCGCCCCGTGCCTGCTGTACGGCTACGGCGCCTACGAGGCGTGCTTCGAGCCGGAGTTCGACGCCGCTCTGACGGCGCTCCTCGACCGGGGGGTCGTCTGGGCCCACGCGGGCATCCGCGGTGGCGGCGAGGGGGGTCGTCGCTGGTGGCGCGACGGGCATCTCCAGCACAAGCAGAACACCTTCAGCGACCACGTCGCGGCTGCCGACTTCCTGTCCGACGGTCTCGTCGACGGATCGAGGATCGTGACCAGGGGCCTGTCTGCCGGTGGGTTGTTGCAGGGCGCGGTGTTCTCGCAGGCACCCACCCGGTGGGCCGGCGTGATCGCGGAGGTGCCCGCCGTCGACCTCCTGACGACGATGCTCGACGCGTCGATCCCGCTGACGATCAACGAGTGGGACGAGTGGGGGGATCCGCGCCGCCCCGACGAGTACCGGTGGTTGCGCGCCTACTCGCCGTACGACAACACCCCGGCCGCCGGGATGCGGCCACACCTGCTCGTGACCGGTGCGCTGCACGACGCCCGGGTGATGGTGTGGGAGCCCACGAAATGGGTCGCGGAGCTTCGGCACACCGATCCGGACTGGTCTCCGCGCTGTCTCTACCGGGTCGAGACGGGGGAGGGAGCCCACGCGGGACCCTCCGGTCGGTACGCCCACCTGCGCTACGAGGCGGAGATCTACGCGTGGACCCTGGACCGCTTCGGGCTGGCCTAGCGGGCGTTTGCACTCGTCGTACCCGAGTGCTAATAATTGGTTAGCACTCTCGACCCGAGAGTGACAGCGATCGGCCCGATGAGGGCCGGTGGGGTGCAGGAAGGGTCTGCGCTGCCGCCCGGTCCGTCCGTCGCGGGCATCGACCGGTCGCATCCACATTCCAAGCGCGGGAGGACTCGCGTCAATGCCTAAAATCATCGCGTTCAACGAGGAAGCCAGGCGTGGCCTCGAGCGAGGGATGAACACCCTCGCCGACGCCGTCAAGGTGACGCTCGGCCCCAAGGGCCGCAACGTCGTCCTCGAGAAGAAGTGGGGCGC
>JBBJMF010000002.1:0-93751 GCA_037719575.1 Nocardioidaceae bacterium | reverse complement strand
GTCCGCCGAGACCGCTGGGCGAGCCTGCCGATATCACCGATCCGACGCTAAGGTGGCGAGGTGCGATACGTCGAGGTCTTTCGCCACACCGACAACGACGATGACGCGTTGTCGAGCGAAGGTATCGAGGCGGCCGAGAGGATCGGGCGAGAGCGGCTCAGTCCGCCGTACGCCGCATTCGTGTCGACGGGCGCCTCGCGGTCGACGCAGATGGTCGAGATCCTCCGGCTGGCGGCGGGTCAGGACGACGTCGCGATCACCGAGAACACGGCTCTCCGCTCGTCGGTCGAGGATCGGTGGCGGTCGGCCGCCAAGGTCGCGGGAAAGGGTGCCGACGTCGAGGCCATGCGCCGCGTCGACCCGGACCTCGTGGACAAGGAGTCGCGCCTCCTGGGCGGCGCGCTGCGCCAGGTCTTTGACCTCCTCGAGGACGGTGAGCGGGCGCTTGTCGTGGGTCACACCCCCACAAACGAGGCCGCGGTGCTCGGCCTGGCCGCGACGGCCGTCGCCCCGATGGGCAAGGGCGACGCGATCCTCGTCACCGACCGCGACGGCCGCTTCCGCGTCGAACCCCTCGGCTGACCCGTCCTTCTGTCGCGGTGCTCGTCGTACGCGTCGAGGAGATCTTCGAGCGCGACCGTCTCGCCTTGCTCCCAGTCGGCATCCGGATACTCGTCGGTCCACGGGAAATCGACCTCACGATGCCCGACGATCTGGACGAACCACCACTGCTCGGGCTGCCTCGTCGCTGAGTCCCTCGCACTTCATCCGCACGGTGGCCCGCTGGTAGTCCATGACCTCGGCCAGCTGGGTGCGCTCGTCGCCGGCCCAGCCCGGGAGGCTGCGTTCCTGACGGCTCGTCAGGTGGCCGCTCCTAGCGGTGTCCAGGTCTCCTCGTCGTCGGACTCCTGCGACTCGCCGTGCCAGGAGCGCCAGAGTGAGGCGTACGAGCCGTCCGACTCGATCAGCTCGTCGTGGGACCCGATCTCGGTGATCTTGCCGTCCTCGACGACGGCCACCCGGTCCGCATCGTGGGCGGTGAACAACCGGTGGGCGATGGCCACGACCGTGCGGCCGTCAAGTACCGCGGCGAGTGAGCGTTCGAGGTGTCGCGCGGCGCGGGGGTCGATCAACGACGTCGCCTCGTCGAGCACGAGAGTGTGCGGATCGGCGAGGACCAGGCGCGCCAAGGCCAGCTGCTGGGCCTGGGCGGGCGTCAGCTGGTGTCCGGCCGACCCGACCACGGTGTCCAGACCTTCCGGCAGCATGTCGACCCACTCGAGAGCGTCCACAGCCGTCAGGGCACGGCGCAGCCGCTCGTCGGACTCGATGTCGTCGAGCGCGAGGGCAAGGTTGTCGCGGATGCTCCCGACGAAGACGTGGTGCTCCTGGGTCACCAGCGCCACGTGGCCGCGCAGGTCGTCCAGTGGGAGCTCGGTCATCTCGACGTTGCCGACCGTGACGCTGCCGAGCCGCGGCGGGTGGATGCCGGCCAGCAGCCTGCCGAGTGTCGACTTCCCCGCGCCGGACGGTCCGACCATGGCGATCCGCTCCCCGGGTGAGACCCCCAGGTCGATACCCGTAAGGACGTCGCGGTCGGAGTAGGCGAAGCGCACCCCGGACGCCTCGATCCGCTCGTCGTCGGGCTTTCGCCCGGTCGCGACGCGGTCGTCCGGCACTGCGGCGACGCCCAGCAGGCGGGCGAGCGACGCGCCACCGACCTGCAGCTCGTCGAGCCAGGAGAGCAGCCGGTCGACCGGGTCGATGAGCGCCTGCACGTAGAGCGTCGCGGCCGTGACGTCGCCGAGCGACGCCTGGCCCCTCGCATGGAGCCAGCCGCCGAACAGCAGCGTGGCGACAGTCGGCACCAGATAGCCGATCTCGGCCGCCGGGAAGTAGACGCTGCGCAGCCTGAGCGTGTAGCGCTCGGCGCTGTACGACTCGGCGATATCCTCGTCGATCCGGTCGAGCCGACGCCGCTCCAGCCCGAGGGCCTCGACCGTCCGGGCTCCCTCTGCCGTCTCGGCGACACTCGCGTTGATCGCGGCGTACGACGCGGACTCGCGCAGGTATCCGGCCTTCGCCCGCCTGAGGTACCAGCGGGTCGTCGGCCACAGGACCGGGACCGCGATGACCAGCGGAACCAGCACCCAGGTGCCGACCAGCAGGCAGGCGCCCACGGCGAAGACCGTTGTGACGAAGGCGATGATCGTCTCTGGGACGGCGAAGCGGACCGACCAGCCCAACGCCTCGACGTCGCGCGACGAACGGGTCAGCAGGTCGCCGGTGCCGGCGCGCTCGACCGTGCTTATCGGCAGCGCCAACGAATGCTCGACGAAGTCCTCGCGCAGCTCGGCGAGCACCTTCTCACCGAGCGCATAGGACAGGTAGCGCGCGTACCGAGTCAGGACCGTCTGGAGCAGCAGGAAGACGGCGATCGTCGCGACCGTCTTGTCCACCTCCGAGACTGTCGTCCCCGTCGCCGCGCCCTCGACGAGGTTGCCGATGAGACGGGGTGCGGCCAGCCCGGCGATCGCGGCCAGGACATGGAGGCTCACGGCAACCCCGAGCTGCCGCGGGTGCTTGCGGGCCAGCGAGACCGCATAGCGGCGAACCGCAGGGCCGTCCGCGATCGGAAGCAGCTGCCTCATCTCATTCCTCCCCTCTGGTGACGACCCGGCGATATCGCGGGTCGTCGAGCAGGTCACGGTGGCGACCGGTGGCCACGACCCGGCCGTCCTCCAGCAGCGCCACCTCGTCTGCCCGGTCGAGCATCAGTGGACTCGCGGTGGTGACGACTGTCGTCCGGCCGCGCCGATGACGCCAGAGCCGGGAGGCGATGGTGGCCTCCGTGTGGGCGTCCACGGCCGAGGTCGGCTCGACGAGCACGAGCACGTCGGGGTCGAGGGCCAGCGCCCGGGTGAGCACGAGGCGTTGCCGCTGACCACCCGAGAAGGACCTTCCGCGCTCCTCGACGGTGGCCGCCAGTCCCCCGTCCAAGAGGACGAGCACGTCCTCGGCGGAGGCCGTGACGACCGCCGCCATGATCTCCTCGTCGGTGGCGTCGCCCCGCGTGTCGAGCTCGTCGCGAAGCGTCCCGCTGAACAACGTCGCGTTGGCGTCACTCACGACGATCGACCGTCGGACGAACCGACGGTCCAGCTCTGAGAGCGACACGCCGCCGAGCAGCACCGGGCCTTCGGCGAAGCGTCCGAGCCGGTCGGCGAGCGCTGCCGAGTCGTCCGGGCGCTCGGCGACGACGGCGGTCATCAGGCCGGGGCGGACGACGAGGCCGGACTGGACGTCGACCAGGTCCGCGTCGGTGGAGGCGGTGCCCGCCCCGGCCACATCCTGGACCTCCGGCTGCACCGACAGCACGCGGCAGATCCGCTGGCCCGCCACCAGCCCGCGGATCACCTTGTTGGTGACCTCGGTCGCCGTACGCAGCGGCAGCATGAGGAACGCCGAGTAGCCGTAGAAGGCGACGAGCTCACCCGGGCTGATCTCACCCTCCACCGCGAAACGCGCCCCGAGCCACACCACGACCACGACGAAGAGGCCGGGCAGGAACACCTGTAACGCGTCGAGGAGGGACTGCAGGCGGGCAACCTGGACGCCGGCGCTTCGGACCTTCTGCGACTCGACCGAGTAGCGGCGGTGGAAGACCTCCTCGCCGCCGATTCCGCGCAGGACGCGCAGGCCACCGACGATGTCGGAGGCGAGCGAGTTGAGCTGTCCCATCATCTCCCGCTGGGCCATGTTGCGGCTCTGGAGCGGTTTGAGCAGCGGCGTGAGCAGGAACAGCAGGGCCGGCATCCCGATGAGCACGACAAGACCAAGGGTGGTCGAGGTGTTCAGCAGGATCAGCGCGACGACGAAGAAGGACACGACGGCGCCTGCGGCGCGTCCCATCACCTCGATCGAGTTGCCCACGTGCGCCAGGTCGGACGAGCCGATCGAGATGACCTCCCCGGTGGAGACCTGACGCGGCAGGGTGGCGCCGAGGCGCACCGTGTGACGCGCCAGCACCTGGACCGTGCGGTAGGCGCCGATCAGCCAGTTCGCGACGGCGAAGCGGTGACGGACGATCCCGGCAGCCGCCTGCACGACCCCGACCCCGAGCAACACCATGCCCCACAGCCAGAGCTGCCCGGTGTCGTCGCCTGCGACACCAGCGTCGATCGCCTTGCCGATGACTGCCGGCATGACCGACTGCGCGACCATCCAGATGGTGCCGAACGCGACTCCCCCGAGGATCGTCGGCCACTGCCCGCACGCCACCCACCACAGATAGCGGGCTGGCGAGCGGGTGTCCGGGACTCCGGGGTCGGAGAGGGGCAGGGAACGCATGGCACCGTCCACGGTAGAGAGCCGGCTCGCCTTCGCGCCATGCAATTAGATCCGGGCCTTCGAGCCTTCGAGCCTTCGGGCCAGGCGATCAGCGGTGACCTACGCGGAGGACGCCCCGTTGGGGGGCAGCTCAGCCGGACCACGTCGGCGGAGCGAGGCAACCAGCCCCGCAAGGCCGGCCACGACCAGCACCACCGGTCCCGCCCACCACGAGTCGTCGTGGTCGAGGTGACCGGTCACGCCCACCAGCCACACCAGGGTGAAGCCGGCGAAGACCGTGCCGAAGACCAGTGAGACGACGTCAGTTGCATGCCGCTGCGGCATTGGTGTCTCCCTTCCAGGGTCGGGTGCTTTCTCCTGCGACCGGGGTCCCGGCGCCGGGGCAGGCGGCCCGTTCGATCTGGATCTGTCCGAACTCGAGGTGGGCATGGATCGTGATGGTCGGCTGTCCGGTATCGGCGGGCGTCATCGAGACGTGCTCGCCACCGTCGTCGAGGGTCTGCACACCGACTGGCCCGTCGATCTCGCCGTGCTCGACTGTCGCGTCCACCACGGCGGTGACCGACGACGGGATGACGATGTCGAGCTGCCCGAACCGCTGGTCGATGCTGATGTCGCGTCCCCGTAGGGCAGCGACGTCGGACACCTGCTCCAGGTGGAGGCTGAAGCGTCCGGCGCCCATCGTGTACGACGAGCTGACCCGACTCGCCTCCGTGGGTGTTGCGCTGCGGTCGCCGTACGGTCCCGGACCGATGAACGCGAGACCGGCCGTCAGCAGCGAGGCCAGCACCCCCAGCGCGATGAGTCCGCGCGCCCTCCCCCACCAGGTGCCCGCGAGCAGGGCAAGGGCGATGACGGCGAGCGCCGTGCCGGGGTAGACGGACGGGTTCACGTCGTACGACGTCGTCACGTCGACCACCCAGACGCAGGCGATCGCCAGCGCGATCGCCGAGAGGGTGAGCCCGAAGAGGTGCGAGCGTGGCCTAGGCGCCGGCGGCGTCGGCAGCATGAACGGTGGGACGGGGGCGCCGGCCGGGGGCAGGTCGTCGCGCTGCCACCAGGCTCTTGTCCCGGCCGGCTGAGCCGAGCCGGGTCCCTGGCTGCCCTCGGTGACCGTGTCGGGGCTCGAGGGGTCGACCAGGCCTTCGCCTGCCGGCTCCCTCGACGCTGAGGGTGACGGCGGTGGTGCGGCATCAGGCACGAAGGCCGGGTCGGTGATCGTCGGCATCGGCAGCGGCCGGTCCCCGCGGCGGGTGAGAGCGAGAAGACCGAGGACGAGCACCAGAGCGAGGAGCAGGAACGGGAATGGGTGGGGGACCGCCCAGCTGAGCGATCCCAGCAGCGCGGCGGCCGCAAAGATCATGCCGGCGGCCAGGCCGATCGTCGTCCACGCCCGTGGGTCCCGGTTCAGCCGGCCGGAGATGATCGAGTGGGGTGAGGTGTCGCCGGGAACCGTCAGCCAGAGCGCGAGGTAGAGGATGAGCCCGGCCCCGCCGAAGAACGTGAGGGCCGCGAAGAGCACGCGCACGATGGTGGGGTCGATGTCGAAGTGCCGAGACAGTCCTTCCGCGACTCCCGCCACCGCGCGGTGGTCGGTCGACCTGCGCAACGACCCGAGATCGCGAAAGCGCGGCCAGAAGGCGGTGCTCGGGGTGGGGGGAGGGGAGGTGGTCTGTGTCATGTCGTCAAGCCTGCGCGTCAACTGGCGCCCGCGGTATCGGGGAAGACCCCCGTTCTGCTCACCGCGACCCTGAGATCGGCCGCCTCCGGCTCCGGGTCATCACGCATGGAACTGGTCGCCGCCAGCCGCCATGATGGACAGTGATGACGACGATGTGGGAGCCCCGGCGCGCCTACCGGGATCCGGACGACCGGTTCCTTGGGGGGGTGGCGGCCGGCCTGGCGAGCCATCTCGATCTGTCGGTGCTGCGGGTGCGGGTCGGGTTCCTGCTCCTGACGCTGCTCGGCGGGTTCGGTGCCCTCGTCTACGCCGGCTTGTGGGCCATGCTCCCCGTGCGCGACCCGAGGCTGGTCGACCTGGATGCGCCGCCAGGGGTCGCTGCTGCCACCCGGCGCGGGCTGCGCACGGTCGGGGCCACCGAGCATCGCCGTGACGCGGCCGTCGTCGTGTCCTTGCTCGTCACCTTCGCCGGGGTGATCGCCCTGCTCGAGGGGCTCGGCCTCGGACTCAGCCAGCGCGTCTTCTGGCCGGTGGTCGTCGGCAGCGGTGGCCTCGTCTTGCTGTGGTGGCAGACCGATGACACGTCGCGCTCGGCGTGGCTGACGACGGCGCCCAGCTGGAAGACGTGGCTGCGGACGCTCGCCGGCCTCGTGCTGCTGGTGGGCGCGATGTCGCTCGCGATCCTGCAGTCCGGCGTGCGGGGGGCACTCGGCACGGCGCTCGCCACCGTGGTCCTCGCGGTCGTCGGCGCGGGGTTGGTGGTCGGGCCCTGGCTGCTCCGGACCAACCGCGCGCTGCGCTTCGAGCGGGCCGAGCGGATCCGCAGCCAGGAGCGGGCAGACGTCGCGGCCCACCTGCACGACTCGGTGCTGCAGACCCTCGCGTTGATCCAGCGCCGGTCGGCCGACCCCCAAGCAGTCGCCCAGCTGGCCCGGACGCAGGAGCGCGCGCTGCGGCGCTGGCTCTTCGAGCCGGCCGACGCGACGGCGCTGCTGCTCGGCTCGGCGTTGCGCGATGTCGCCGCCGAGGTGGAGGATGCGCACGGCGTGCCCGTCGAGGTGGTCGTGGTCGGGGACATCGCGGTCGGGGAGCGCTACCCACCGCTGGTGGCGGCGACCCGGGAGGCGTTGCTCAACGCAGTCCGTCATTCGGGCGCGGTGCAGGTGGACGTCTATGGCGAGGTCGGGGCGGACGGCGTGGAGATCTTCGTCCGGGACCGCGGGGTGGGCTTCGACCCGTCGTCGGTGCCGTCGGACCGGCTGGGCGTGCGAGGCTCGATCGTCGACCGGATGGTCAGGCATGGCGGGAGCGCCGACGTACGCTCCGAACCCGGCGACGGTACCGAGGTCAGACTGTGGATGCTCGGAGACGGAACCTCTCAGAGGAGTGAAACGTGAAGGAGCGGCTACGCGTCGTCGTCGTCGACGACCACGCCATGTTTCGCAGCGGCGTGCGCGCGGAGCTTGCCTCGTCCCTCGACATCGTCGGGGAGGCCGAGGACGTCGACTCCGCCGTGGCGGTGATCCGCGCGACGTCCCCGGACGTGGTGCTGCTCGACGTCCACTTGCCCGGTGGGGGTGGCACCGAGGTGCTGCGTCGGGTCGCCGTACGCCAGCCCGACGTGCGTTTCCTCGCCCTGAGTGTCTCCGACTCCGCGGAGGACGTGATCGCGGTGATCAGGGGTGGCGCCAGGGGCTACGTCACGAAGAACATCACCGGTGACGACCTGGTGGCGGCGCTGCACCGGGTGCACGACGGGGACGCCGTGTTCTCCCCGCGCCTCGCCGGCTTCGTCCTCGACGCCTTCGCCGGCCAGTTCGAGGTGGCACAGGTTGACGAGGATCTCGACCGGCTCACCGAACGCGAGCGCGAGGTCATGCGCCTGATCGCCCGCGGCTACGCCTACAAGGAGGTCGCGTCCGCCCTGTTCATCTCGATCAAGACTGTCGAGACCCACGTGTCGAGCGTGTTGCGCAAGCTCCAGCTCTCCAGCCGGCACGAGCTCACCCGGTGGGCCTCCGAGAGGCGGCTGCTGTGAGCCGCGATGATGGGGGCATGGCGGAGGTCTTCGACGTACCGGACGAGCAGCAGTACGTCGTCGAGGTCGACGGACGTCGAGTCGGGGTGCTCGACTACGACACCAGCGACGGCACGTTCGTGGCGTTGCACGTGGAGGTGGACCGCGCCTCCGGCGGCCGGGGGCTCGGCAGCCTGTTGGTGAGTCGGGTGCTCGACGAGGTCCGGGACTCCGGTCGGCGGCTGATCCCGCGCTGCCCCTTCGTCAGTCACTTCCTGCGCGAGCACCCGGAGTACGCCGACCTCGTGGACGACCCGAGATCCGACGAGGAAGGAGGCCGCTGAGTGGACCTCGCGGAGAAGCTTGTGCTGGTGACCCACTTCCTCGGCTTCGCGGCGTTGTTCGGCGGCGCGTTCGTGCAGCTTCGTGATGACGTCAAGGTGGTCAACGCCTCGATGTTGTACGGCGCCATGACCCAGGTCGTCACGGGGGTGCTGCTGGTCGGGTTGCTCGAGGGGCAGGACGAGGCGGTCGACAACGCCAAGGTGGGCGTCAAGCTCGTGGTCGCCCTGGTTGTCGCGGTGCTGTGCTGGGCCAACCGGAGCAAGGATGGGGTGCCCGCCGGTCTCTTCTCCGCGATCCTGCTGCTCACCACCGCCGACGTGGCCATCGCCGTCCTCTGGACCTGACCCACCCCCCCGACCATCCGCCCCTCGTAACCGACCATCCGCCCCGCGTCCCGGATGGTCCGCCCCCGGTTGCGGACCATCCGCCCCGCGTCTCGGACGATTCGACGTTTTCCACAGACGGCAGGCTGTGGATGGCCCACGACACGACTCGTCGCGATCTGGGTCAATAGGCGGTCATGAGCGATGCCTTGATCAACGACGGCTTGCCTTTCACCGGCGGCCGCGTCAACCAGCTCCACGTCTCGCCGGCAGGGTTCAGGGACCTCGTCGTCACCCGCCGGATTCGCCAACTGCTGCGTGGGGTCTACGTGGATAATCGAGTGCCTGATTCGCGCTCGCTCCGCGCGGCCGCCCTCCAGCTGGTGAAGCCCGAGGGCGCGGTCTTCTACGGAGCGACCGTCGCCTACCTCCTCGGTATCGATGTCTTCGCCCCGAAGGACCGTTTCAACTTCGCGCCTCAGTGCGTCGTACCACATCATCACGGTCGATGCCGGCGACCGAACGTGCGATGCCGCGAGGGCTACCTGCCGGAGACGGATCTGACGGAGGTGGAGGGACTGCTTGTGACGACCGCCGTTCGCTCGACCGTCGACATGCTGCGATCCATGTGGAGACCGCATGCGCTTGCCGCCGCGGACGGCATGGCACACGCCGGGCTGGTGACCCGCGAGGAGGTGATGCGCTACATCGCGTCGATGAAGCGCTATCCAGGAATCATCCAGGCTCGAGCGCTCGCGGCGCTGATCGAGCCGCTCGCTGAGTCGCCTGGGGAGTCCTGGCAGCGACTCAGGCTCGTCGATGCGGGACTGCCGACGCCGAGTTCACAGGTGAAAATCCGCGACAGACTGGGGCGCGTCGTGGCCCGGCTCGACAACGGCTACCGAGAGTCCAAGGTCGGCATCGAGTACGACGGGCGGGAGTGGCACGAGGACGACGTCCGCGAGGAGAGCGACGCGAGTAAACGTGACTACCTCACCAAGATTCTGGGTTGGCGGCTGTCGATCGCGAAGCAGGCGGCAATCTTCGGCGACGATCCGTCTTTCGAACATGAAATCGGATCTTGGCTCGGAATCACTCCACAACCTCGGCGCTGGTGACCGCGCAGCCACTGACCAGACCTGCCGGATCGTCCGTGACAAGGGGCGGATGGTCCGTTACGAGGGGCGGATGGTCCGTTACCAGGGGCGGATCGTCAGAGCTTTTCGACGGGGGAGTAGCGCAGGAGCAGGCGCTTGACCCCGCTCGAGCCGAAGTCGACGCTGGCGACGGCCTTGTCGGCCTGGCCCTGGACGCTGACCACGGTGCCCAACCCGAACGAGTCATGCATGACCCGGTCGCCCGGCTGGAGGGATGGCACCGGCCGGCTGCCGGCTGTCGGTTTCGGCGCGGCAAGCGCGGGGGTACGGCGGCGGAGCCCCGAGTCGAACGAGGCGGGCAGCGAGCCGCCCGACGCGACGTAGCGGCTCGACGCAGACGAGCTGCCCCAGCTGGTCTGGGCGTCCTCGGTCCGCCGCCAGTCGATGAGATCGTCGGGCAGCTCGGCGAGAAACCGGGATGCCGGGTTGTGCTGCGGCGCGCCCCAGGCCGATCGCACCAGTGCACGCGACAGGTAGAGACGCTCGCGGGCCCGCGTGACTCCGACGTATGCGAGGCGGCGCTCCTCCTCCAGCTCCGTCGGGTCGCCCAGTGCCCGGGCGTGCGGGAACACGCCGTCCTCGAGCCCGGTCAGGAAGACGACGGGGAACTCCAGGCCCTTGGCCGTGTGCAGCGTCATCAGTGTGACGACACCCCCCGACTCGTCCTCGTCGGGGATCTGGTCGGAGTCGGCCACCAGGGCAACCCGCTCGAGGAACTCGCCGACCGTCGCCCGGTCGCGTTCGTCGGCGAACTCGCGGGCGACCGCCATCAGCTCCCCGAGGTTCTCGACCCGGCTCTCGTCCTGCGGGTCCGTGGACGCCTCCAGGTCGGCGAGGTAGCCCGACCTCTCCAGAGCCGCCTCCAGCACCTCCTCGGGCCGAGCGCCGTCGGTGAGCATGGTCTGCAGCCCCGCGACCATCGCGACGAAACCGTCGATCGCGTTCAGCGAGCGGGTCACGAGACCCGGCGCCTCGGAGGCGCGCTGCAGTGCCTCCCAGTACGAGATGCCGGCCCGCTGGGCGAGCACGTCGACGCATGCCTCCGCGCGGTCACCGATGCCACGCTTCGGCACGTTGAGGATTCGCCGCAGGGAGACCGCGTCGTCGGGGTTGTCGAGAAGCCGCAGGTAGGCAAGGGCGTCGCGCACCTCGCGCCGCTCGTAGAACCGGACCCCGCCGACCACCCGGTAGGGCAGCCCAACCCGGATAAACACCTCCTCGAACACCCGGCTCTGCGCGTTCGTCCGGTAGAACACCGCAACCTGCCCGGGCGTCGCCGCATCGTCGTCGGTGAGCCGGTCGATCTCCTCCGCGACGAACTGCGCCTCGTCACGCTCGCTGTCGGCGACGTAGCCGACGATGCGCTCGCCGTCGCCTGCGTCGGACCAGAGGTTCTTGGGCTTGCGACCCGGGTTGCGGGAGATCACCGAGTTGGCGGCGGACAGGATGGTCTGTGTCGACCGGTAGTTCTGCTCGAGGAGCACGGTCTTGGCGTTGGGGAAGTCGGCCTCGAACTGCATGATGTTGCGGATGCTGGCTCCCCGGAACGCATAGATCGACTGGTCGGCGTCCCCCACAACCATGAGCTCCGCCGGGGTGACCCCGTGTGGGTCGTCGTCGCCCGTCCCGGTCGGGGCCGCGGCGCCGACCAGGTCGCCGTCCGTCGTACGGCGGACGGCAGCGTCGGCGCAGAGCTCCCGCACCAGCTGGTACTGGGCGTGGTTGGTGTCCTGGTACTCGTCGACGAGCACCTGGCGGAAGCGCCGGCGATAGGTCTCGCGCACCTCGGGGAACGCCTGCAACAGGTGGACCGTGGTCATGATCAGGTCGTCGAAGTCGAGCGCGTTGGCAGCGCGTAGCCTTGCCTGGTAGGCGACATAGCACTCAGCGAACGTGCGTTCGAGGTGATTCTCAGCCTTGGTCGTGGCCCGCTCGGCGTCGAGCAGCTCGTTCTTGCAGTTGCTCACCCAGTTGAGCGCGGCCCGCGGGTTGTAGCGCTTCGCATCGAGGTCGAGGTCGCGGCAGACCAGCGTCATCAGCCGCCGCGAGTCGGCGTCGTCGTAGATCGAGAAGTTCGAGCCGTAGCCGAGCCTGGCGATCTCCCGGCGGAGGATCCGCACGCAGGACGAGTGGAACGTGGAGACCCACATGATCCTCGCGCGACCGCCGATGAGCTCCGTGACCCGCTCGCGCATCTCGGCTGCTGCCTTGTTCGTGAACGTGATCGCGAGGACCGACCCGGGGTGTACGTCGCGCTGCCCCACCAGCCAGGCGATCCTCCGGGTCAGCACCCGGGTCTTGCCGGACCCGGCGCCGGCGACGACGAGCAGGGCGGGTCCCTGGTAGATGACCGCGCGGCGCTGCGACTCGTTGAGGCCCTCGAGCAGCTCCTCGGCAGACGGGCCGCGACGACGAGGGCGATCCTCGTCGCCGAACTCTCCCGCGTCGAACTCCCTGTTGGCGGCCGTGTTCGCTGCGTCGACCGCGGGGTCGATCGGCTCCGGGTCGGCTAGCCGAGGCAGGGGGAACAGCGCTGACATGGTGTGGGACATCGTACGGGTGCCCGGCGACGGCAACTCCCTTCGCAGCGGGACAGATCATGCGCCACAGCCGCCACATTCCCCGGAATAAGGAACGCGTCGGCTGGGTTGATGGCCGTCGAACCAGCCGACGCGTTCCTTACCTTCTTCGTTCGAGAGCGGGTAGTCGGTTTGGGGTGAGGGGTGGTGGGGGACGTCGAGAAGGCATGCCGGCGGCGGGACGGAGCGCGGAGACCGGGCAGGCCGGCCAGTCGGCTGGCCGGGCGCCGATGGCCATGAGCCGCTCGATCTGCTCCCGGCACCACGGCGACACGCGCGTACGCGACCGGACGTTGTACGGGTCCTGCCTGGCTGAACGCAAGGAGACACCAGCGGTGGCAACCCTTCGGGGCGGGCGGGCGTGTACGAGGACATGAATGAGGCAATGAACAGCCCCGCTGCGGTCACGGCCGAAAGCTCCTGGGCTCAGGCGGATGACTTCGAGGCTTACGTTCGTGCCAGCGAGCGGCGGCACAAGCGGCTCGCGTTCCTGCTCACGGGGGATCTGCATGAGGCCGAGGACGTGCTTCAAGCCGCCTACGCCAAGACCTACCCACACTGGAGCAGGGTGCGGACGTACGACGTCCCCGACGCGTACCTGCGTCGAGTCATGGTGTCCCTGCGGACATCGTGGTGGCGGCGATCTCGTAACCGGGAGTGGTCGATGGCCGACCTCCCTGAGAACGCGAACCACACCCCCGACCCTGCCGGCACGGTGGTCGAGAGCCAAACGCTCCTTCTCACCCTTCGGCAGCTTCCGGAGCGACAGCGCGCGGCCGTCGTCCTGCGCCACTGGTGCGACCTCTCCGAGGCCGACACCGCCGCAGCCACGGGCTGTTCTCACGGCACCGTCAAGAGCAACACGAGCAAGGGCCTCGCCCACCTGCGCACAGCGCTGGGTCGAGCCGAAGGAGCAGCATCATGAACACGTGGAAGCAAGACCCGATCTTCGAGTCCCTCGATCGGCTGGCTGGCATGGCCGACGACGACCTAGTAGGCGACCGAATGCCCGACATCCAGCGCCGGGTGCGCGTGGCGCGCCAACGCAAGGGCGCCGGCCTCGTCGCCGCCGCGGCCGTTCTCGCCGTCGGCGCGGTGGGCGTCTCGCACGCCCTGCCGAGCGAGCGCACGGCACCGCCGGTCACCACCCCGCGAACCACTCCCTGGCAGGAAATCACCGTCAACGCCCAGCCTCAGGGCGCCGACCAGGTGCGGATCAGCTTCACAGTGACCGGGAGATCGACCGCGTACACCGACCAAGGGACGGGCGAACCGATCGACTACGCAGGTCCGCGGTCCACCGCCGTCCTGGTCGACGGAAAGGTAGTCTCGGGCTCGGATCGGGGCGCCATCTGGTGCGAACCGGACGGTGCGCTCACGCCGTACACGATGGAGTTTCACATCGACAAGCCTCTCGTGGTGCCGGTGTCGTCGCCGGGCGAACACACGATCGTCGTCAAGGCGCCGTACTGCGCCGACGGGGACCTCGTCGAGAGCACCGACATGGTCGTCGTGACGACGGAGGCCGGTGGTTTCACGACCTTCGACAAGCTCGAGGCCGACATCGACGGAGACGGCACGGACGATGTCGTCCGGCTTCTGGTCCCGAAAGACGTCAACGGCGAGGACCAGCTGCTGCAGGTCACCTGGGGCACCGGCGAGACGACCACAGCGGCCCTCCCGAACACGATGGAGACGAACCTACTCGACCCGGTCGACCTCGACAGCGACGGCGATCTCGAGGTGATCCTCTTGGGCGGAGGCGGCGACATGGCCGTGGGCTCGGTCTTCATGGCCGACCCGGGAACCCTGGAGCGGGTGAAGCCAGTCGACACGGAGGGGAACGAGCTTTCCTTGAGGTCGGACTCGGACCCGGCCGCCTGGCAGACGTACTTCGGGGCCGACGGGGTCTTCTCCTACCGGTTGACCGACCCGGCCGCCACGCGGTTCCCTGCGCCTGTCGAGGTCCGGGAGTGGTCCCTGGCCGGGAACACCCTCACCCAGTCCGGGGAGTCCGTGGCCTGGTGCGTGTCCTTCCGGCCCACGACGACCCTCGGTCCCTGCTGACAGCCACCGACCGCGCGGCCCCGGAGCACCCGTTCCGGGGCCGCCTACCCTTTCCCGCGACCTGCGATCCTGTCCCCGCTGAGACACGCGTCAGGGTGGTACGGCCGCCGGAGGCAGCGCCGACGACGGCGCCGCTGCCCACGCGAGCGGGTCGTCATCCAAGGCGGCGAGCTGCTGGACCTGGTCACTGCACCATGGCGATACGTCGCGAGTACCGTCAACAACACCAGCACGGAAGTCCCGCCACGGGACCCACGCCGTGTCGGCGACCTCGTTCGGGTCGGGCGCAGGCTGGTCGTCGGTCCAGGCCACGAGGACGGGGCACATCTCGTTCTCCACGACGCCGCTCGCCATCACTGCGCGGTAGCGGAAGCTCGGAAGCACGACCCTGACGTCGCGCAGGGTGAGCCCCAGCTCCTGCTGAGTACGCCGTCGTACCCCCGCCAGGAAGTCCTCACCAGGAGTCGGGTGCCCGCACACCGTGTTGGTCCACACCCCAGGGAACGTCGTCTTGTCCAGCGCTCGACGGGTGACCAGCAGTTCAGCGTCTGAGCTGAACACATAGCAGGAGAAGGCCAGATGCAGCGGAGTGTCGGCGTCATGCACGGTCTGCTTGTCGGCGACGCCTATCGAATGTCCCTCCTCGTCGAGCAGCACGACCTGCTCGACGTCGTACGACGTCACGCCGGCCTGGCCAGCTCGTTGACGGCCGCCGCGAAGACCCGGGGGAGTCGGACGGCGGCCGGCACGATGGCCCGGCGTACCGGCCCCAGCCGGGAGGCGCCGAGCAGCGACGCGGTCAGCAGCCGGTAGCGCCAGGTGGCCCGCTGCCACGCCAGCTCGTACGACGACGGCCGTCCGGCCACGAGCGCCGCGATAGCAGCCCGCGCCTGGGCCAGGCCGAGCGCTATCCCTTCGCCCGTCAGGGCGTCGACGTACCCACTGGCATCGCCCACGAGCAGCACCCGACCCGACACCCGGCGAGCGGACCGCTGTCGCAGCGGCCCCGCACCGCGGACCTTGGAGACCGCCGCCCCGGCCAGCCGGTCGTGGATCAGCGGAAAGCCCGCGAGCAGCTCGTCGAAGGTCCCTTGCCGGCTGGTGAGCAGGGCGACGCCGACCAAGGAGGGGCCGACCGGGGTCAGGTAGGCCTCGGCGGCGTCCGACCAGTGCACCTCCACGTGGTTGGTCCACGGCGCGACCTCGGCGTGGCAGCGCAGCCCGTAGCGCCGCCCGCCGCGCACCGGATCGTCCAGGCCAAGCCGCCGGCGCACCGGCGAGTGCAGGCCGTCGGCGGCAAGCAGGTAGCGGGCCGGCGTGTCGTCGATGCGCACACAGCCGTCGTCCTGGCTGACCTTGCCGACGGCCCGAGGGATGACCGGGATGCCGGCCGCCTGCACGCCGGCGGACAGCGAGTCGTGCAACGTCGTACGCCGGACGCCGCGGCCCGGACCGTGCCGGAAGTCGGCGTCGACGGAGGCATCCCCGGCGACGTAGCGGATGCCGTGCAGCTCACGGCCCGCTGGGTCCACGCCGAGGTCGGCAAGAGCACTGACCGCACCCGGCATCAGCCCTTCGCCGCAGGCCTTGTCGATAGCGCCCGCGCGCGGTTCGTAGACGGTGACGTCGAGCCCTGCCCGATGGGCATAGAGAGCGGCGGCCAGACCGACCGGTCCGCCGCCGGCGACGACGACGTCGATCACCGAGTCGTTCCTGGGACGACCGCAGTCGGCTGGCTCGCAGAGCCTTGCAGGGCAGCGTTCTCGACCCGGATCCGCACGGTCAGCAGTCCGGCGTTCAGCGCGCTGAAGACGATGGCGGTGACCCAGGCCGAGTGGACGAGCGGGAGTGCGAACCCCTCCACGACGACGGCGACGTAGTTGGGGTGGGACAGCCAGCGATAGGGCCCCCGCTGCACGAGGGGCAGGTCCGGTACGACGATCACCCGGGTGTTCCACCGGCGCCCCAGGGTGGCGATGCACCACCAGCGCAGCGCCTGCGAGGCGAGCACCAGCGCCAGCATCGGCAGTCCGAGGAGAGGCACGAACTCGGGACGGCGCAACCACACCTCGACGAGCGCACCCACGAGGAGTCCGCTGTGCAGCACCACCATGAGGACGTAGTGCCGCTGGCCGGTCTCGACTCCGCCGCGGGCGACGCTCCAGGCCGCGTTGCGGGTGGATATGACGAGCTCGGCCAGCCGCTCGAGGCCGACGAGGGCGACCAGTGCCGTGAAGAGCCCGAGACCTGTCGTGCCGGCCATCACGTCAGCCCTGCAGGAGCACGAGCTCGAGGCAGAAGCCGGGACCCATGGCCATCGCGACGCCGAAGGAGCCCGGCGGCGGTGGACGCTGGCGAAGCGTGTCCTCCAGCACGAGCAGGACCGAGGCCGACGACAGGTTGCCGATCCGGTCCAGGGAGTCCCAGGTGAGCGCGAGCGCGAAGCGGTCGAGCTCGAGAGCGGTGTGCATGGCCTCCAGCACCTTGGGTCCGCCGGGGTGGCAGACCCACCACCCGATGTCGGACCGGGTGAGCCCCTGGCTCGCGAGAAAGTCCTCGACGTCGGCACGCAGGTACGTCCTGACGAGCTCGGGAACCTCGACGCTGAGCACGATGCGGAACCCGCTCGCGCCGATGTCCCACCCCATCGCCCGTTCGGTGTCGGCGTACAGCCGGCTGCGGCTGGCCAGCACCCGAGGCTGCGACGACGTGCCACGGGGCCGTGAGTCGTCGGGGCCCGTCGACCGGGCACTGCCGACCGCGACCACCGCCGCGGCACCGTCGCCGAAGAGGCCGCTGGCCACCAGGTTGGCCACCGACGCGTCGTCGCGCTGGACCGTCAGGGAGCACAGCTCGACCGAGAGCAGGACCGCGACCTCGTCGGGATGGCCGAGCAGGTAGTCGTGCAGCCTGGCGATCCCGGCGGCACCGGCCACGCAGCCGAGACCGACGAGAGGCACCCGCTTCACGTCCGGCCGCAGGCCGATACGGGCGGCCACCCGCGCGTCGATGGACGGGACCGCGAGCCCGGTCACCGTCGTCGAGATGAACAGGTCGACGTCCTGCGGCGTCAGGTCGGCAGCCTTGAGGGCGTCGGTGAGCGCGCGAGACCCGAGATCGACACCCACGTCGATGAACGCGTCGTTGGCCTCGCCGAAGTCGGCGAGCTCGGCGTACCGCTCGAGCGGCAACGCCAGATGACGCGAGCTGACGCCCGCGTTCGCGTGGAAGCGGCGGAGCAGTCCGGTGTCCGCCCGGTCCCCGAGCACTACCCGGGAGAACGCCTCGGTCACGTCGGCCTGGGAGTAGACATGCTCCGGCAGGCAGCCTCGGACCGCGCGGATCTGCATCATGGCCACCAGCCTAGGTCGGTCTAGTCTCGACAGGTGCCGAGCGTCAGAACGGCGCCGTCAGTGCTGCTCCTGGTGCGCGCCTGCCATCCCGAGCCGACCGTCGCCGTCACCGCCCTCACCGTCCTCCTTGCCGTCGGCGCCGGGGCGACCGCCGGGACCACCCTCCTGGTGACGGCGGCGGTGTTCACCGGGCAGCTCTCCATCGGCTGGTCCAACGATCTTGTCGACGCCCGGCGCGACAAGATCGTGCATCGCGCCGACAAGCCGGTGGCGACCGGCGCGCTGGCCGAGTCGACGGTCCGGGTCGCCCTCGTGGTCGCGGTGGCGGCCTGCGTGGTGCTCTCCTTGCTGTGTGGGTTGAGGTCCGGGCTCACCCACCTGACGCTCGGGGTGGGGTCGGGGTGGGCCTACAACCTGGGGCTCAAACGCACCCGCTGGTCGTGGCTGCCCTACGCCCTTGCCTTCGGTTCCCTGCCCGCGGTCGTGTCGCAGGCGCTGAGCCCGCCACACCTCCCGCCGCTCTGGCTGATGGCCGCCGGCGCCCTGCTCGGCGTCGGCGCGCATCTGGTGAACGCGCTGCCGGACCTCCTCGACGACGAGGCGACCGGCGTCAGGGGACTGCCTCACCTGCTGGGGCGCCGGCTGTCCCAACGGCTCGCCACCGCGGTGCTCGTAGTGGCCTCGGCCGTCGCCGTCCTGGGCCCCGGGACCCGTCCGCCGGTGTGGTGCTGGACCGGCCTGGCGGCGATCGTGGCACTCGCCCTTCTCGGGCTGCGCTCGCCCGGGCGCCTAGCGTTCCACGTCACCGTGGCCATCGCCGTCGTGGACGTCGTCATGCTGACGGCCCGATGACGACCCGCGCCGGGTACGACGGCTGGGCGGGCTGGAGACCGTGAGCGCACCGTGGGACCTGGTCATCGTCGGCGCCGGGCCCGCCGGGTCGGCGGCTGCCCTCGGCGCTCTGACCGGGCGGCCGGACCTGCGGGTCCTCCTGCTCGACCGGTCCGACTTCCCGCGGGACAAGGCGTGCGGCGACGGCATCGCGCCGCACGTGCTCGACGTCCTCGCGGCAGTCGGGGTCACCGGACTGCTCGACGACCGGGCGGGGGTGGACGTGCTGGAGCTGCGCCAAGGAGACACCGAGGTGGTGCGCAGCATGTCGCGAGCCGCATGGGTGGTGCCGAGGACGGTGTTCGACCACCGCCTCGTCGAGGCTGCCGTGCTCGCCGGTGCCGAGCTCAGGCGACACCGCGTCCGTACCGTGGCGACGGAGGACGGCCTGGTGGTCCTCGACGGCACGATCCGGGCGCGGGTGGTCGTCGGCGCGGACGGCGCGCACTCCCTGGTGCGTGGCGCGGTCGGGCTGCGACCCGGCCGAAGACAGGCGCTGGCGCTGCGCGGCTACGCCCCGACCCCGCCCGCCCGCGCCGGGCGGCAGGTGATCGTGTTCGGGGCGACCCGACAACCGTCGTACGCCTGGTCCTTCGACAGCGGCGACGGGCTCTCGAACGTCGGGTACGGCGAGCTGGTCCGCGACGGCCGGACGGCGCCGCGCCAGGAGATGCTCGCGCAGCTGGAGCGACTGCTCCCCGGGTCGACGCTCGACGGCGCCGGCTGGCGGGGACACCACCTGCCGTTGTCGTCGTGGCCGTACCGGCAGCCGGACGGTCCCATCCTGCTCACCGGCGACGCCGGCTGCCTGGTCAACCCGATGACCGGCGAGGGGATCTACTACGCGGTGGCCACGGGAGTGCTGGCCGGCAGGGCTGCGGTCAGCGCCCTCACGCGCGGGAACGGGCGGGACGCCGGCGCCCTCCACCGGGCGGCGGTCCGAGCCCTGCTCGGTCGTCATCTCGCCCACACGTCGGTGGTGTCCCGGCTGGTCTCGGTCCCCCGCGTCGTCGCAGCCGGGGTGCGGGCCGCGGCGCGAGACCAGCGGGTGTTCGACGATCTCGTGGAGATCGGTCTCGGCCAGGGACTCGTCACGCCACGCGTCGTCAGGGGTCTGCTGGTCCGGGGGCTCTCCGGTCGCTGAGGCTGGCGCGGCGTCAGCGCAGCGGGAGGCCGTGTGCGGCGAAGAACGGTGCCGGGTCGAGCGGTGTCTCGAGGTCGGCGGCCAGCCGGTACTCGACGTGCAGGTGGCACCCGTAGGCGTTGCCGGTCTCACCGACGAGGCCGACCAGCTCGCCCTTCGCGAGGTGGGCGCCGACGGTCGTCTCTATCGCGACCAGGTGGTTGTACCAGATCTGGTCGCCGTTCGAGAGTGTCAGCCGCACCTGGTAGCCGTACGGTCCGTCCCATCCGGCCTGCGCGACGACTCCATCGCTAACCGCGACCGCGGGGGTGTAGCAGGCGGTCGCGAGGTCGACCCCGGTGTGGTAGCCCGACGACCAGTACCAGCCCGGCTCCCCGAACCAGCTGGAGACGTGGAAGCCGCTCGTCGGCAGTACCCAGGCTTGGCTGACGAGGTCGCGGGCGTAGGTCTTCGCCTGCAGCGCATCGGAAGCCAGCTGGGCATCGCGGGTGGCGGCTCGCGCCTCGGCCGCCGACTCCAGGGCGGCCGGGGGGTCCAGCACTGGCCGCCCGTGGCCCCGGCTGGCTCTCGGCAAGGCTCGGGTATAGAGGGAGTCGCGGGGCTCACCGGCCCCGGCCACGGCCATCCGGGCTCCGGTGCCAGCGCCCAGCGACACCGTCTGTGCGGCGGCGAGGGGCGACGGCTGGCTGAGCGAGACCGCTCCCAGAGCCGCCACGATCAGCGCGGACCCGCCCAACGCAGCCGAGACCGAAACCTGCGGGCGTCCTCGCTCACGGCAGCTGGCGTGCCGAGGAGTCCGCGCCCGAGAGCTCGACTGCCGACGAGCCTGTGTCCCGTGCTTCGGCCCGCGGTGATGCCCGGCACGAGGGAGGTGCACGCGGGATCCTTCGGTGGGTGCGGGCAAGTAGGTCAGCGACCGAGGCTAGCGGATCCGGGCTTGCGTTGGTAACCGGGCGACACCTGAGATAGTGGTGGCACTACCCGACGCGCGGCGAGGCCGGGCGGACTCGTTAGTCTGCGAGCGGCGTACGACGTGGCGAGAGCGCACCCGCCCATCCCGGGCGGCGAGCCTGAGAGGCGGTGGGCGACGTGGCCCCGATTCGCATCGTGGTGGCAAAGCCGGGACTCGACGGGCACGACCGGGGCGCCAAGGTCATCGCCCGAGCCCTGCGCGACGCAGGCATGGAGGTCATCTACACCGGTCTGCACCAGACCCCGGAGCAGATCGTGGACACCGCGATCCAGGAGGACGCCGACATCGTGGGTCTGTCGGTCCTCTCGGGGGCACACATGACCCTCTTCAAGAAGGTTCTCGAGCTGCTGAAGGAGCGGGAGGCTGCCGACATCATGGTGTTCGGCGGCGGCATCATCCCCGACGGCGACATCCCGCTGCTCGAGGAGGCGGGGGTCGCGAAGATCTTCACGCCGGGCGCCAAGACCCAGGACGTCGTCGACTGGGTCAACAACGCAATCACTCTCCAGCCCTGACCCTTCACGGATTCGTCCGGGTCTGCCAGGCGTGAGACTTCCGCGCCGGGTCGGACGAATCCGCAAGCCCCGGTTTCGTCCGAGTCGGCCGGGCCTGGAACCCCCGCGCTCAGTCGGACGAATCCGCTGGGTTGGGCGCCGAGTGGGCACTCACGAACTCCGAGACGAGCCTGGCGACGTCGTCGGGGCGGCTCTGCTGGACCCAGTGGCCGGCGTCGACGTCGTGGCGGGTCAGGTCGGAGCACAAGCGCGGGAGGTCGTCGTACACGGCGGGAGTGAGGTAGGCGTCGCGCAGCGGCACGATGAGCTGCACGGGGATGTCGGTTCGCCGCGGGTGCCGGGTGCCGCAGTCGCCGCCCAGGTTCGCCCGGTAGAGACCGAGCCCGTTCACCGCATCGCGTACCACCGTGGGTGTCGCGTGTCTCGTGCCCAGGAGCCGCGCGGTCGCGCCGGGGCTGCGCAGCATCCGTCGGAGCGCAACCTCGGGCACGACAGGCACCTGGAAGGCGAGGACGTACCACGAGTGCAGCGCCTGCCGCGCCAGCTCGCGCCGGCTCCGCCAGCCCCGCCGCATCGAGGTGGCTGCCCAGGCGCCGAAGTGGTGCAGGCTGGGTCCGCTGATCGTCGTGTACGACGCGATGCGGCCGCGCAGCCGCGGGTCGACGCCGGCCAGCAGCACCGCCTCCCAGGCCTGCACCGAGCCCCAGTCGTGGCCGACAATGTGCACGGGACGGGTCGGCGACACGGCGTCGATGACGGCCACCAGGTCGTTGACGAGGTGCGAGACGTGGTAGCCCGCGGGCGACTCGGGCACTCCGGATCCCCCCGCGCCGCGGACGTCGTACAGCACGCAGGAGAGGTCGTCGACGAGCCGGGCGACGGTGGGCAGCCAGACGGCATGGGTGTCGGGATAGCCGTGGACGAAGAGGACCGGGGGCCCTTGCTGGTCGCCGGCCGATGCGGTCTCGACCAGGTGGAGGTCCAGACCGTCACCGGCGATGGTGGAGCGACGCAGGCCGAAATCGCGTTCGAACGTCATCGCGCGCCTCTCCGGTGGACGGGCACCCCGAGTCTCGCAGACGGCTCATTCGCGTTAGGCTCCGCAATGTCCTCTCCCGCCGAGCAGCCCAAGGACGGCCATCGTGGACCTGATGGAGTACCAGGCGAAGGAGCTCTTCGCCGAGCATGACGTGCCGGTCACGCTCGGGGTGGTCGCCGAGACGCCGGAGCAGGCACGCGCCGGCGCCGAGAGTCTCGGCGGGGCGGTCGTCGTCAAGGCGCAGGTGAAGGCCGGCGGTCGCGGCAAGGCCGGCGGGGTCAAGCTTGCGAAGACACCCGAGGAGGCGCAGGCGAGGGCGAGCGAGATCCTCGGGATGCAGATCAAGGGGCTGACGGTCAACCGGGTGCTGGTGGCGCCGGCGGTCGACATCGCCGCCGAGTACTACTTCTCCTTCCTGCTCGACCGGGCCAACCGGTCCTACCTCTGCATCGCCAGCGTCGAGGGCGGCGTCGAGATCGAGCAGGTCGCGAAGACCAACCCGGACGCGGTCAAGCAGATCCCGATCGACCCGGGCACCGGCGTCGACGAGACAAAGGCCCGCGAGATCGTCGCCACGGCCGGGTTCCCCGAGGACCTCGCCGAGCAGGCCGTGAGCCTCGTCTCCAGGCTCTGGGACGTCTTCGTCGAGGAGGACGCCACCCTCGTCGAGGTCAACCCGCTCGCCCGGCTCGGCGACGGCACCCTGGAGGCGCTCGATGGCAAGGTGTCGCTGGACGACAACGCGGAGTTCCGGCACCGCGGGCACGCTGCCTACGAGGACACCGCCGCCGCCGACCCGCTGGAGGCCAAGGCCAAGGCGAAGGGCCTCAACTACGTCAAGCTCGACGGCGCCGTGGGCATCATCGGCAACGGCGCCGGCCTGGTGATGTCCACGCTCGACGTGGTCGCCTACGCGGGCCAGCGGCACCACGGCGTCACTCCGGCGAACTTCCTCGACATCGGCGGCGGCGCATCGGCACAGGTGATGGCCGACGGCCTCGACGTGATCCTGGGGGACCAGCAGGTCAAGGCGGTGTTCGTCAACGTCTTCGGTGGCATCACCTCCTGCGACGAGGTCGCCAACGGCATCGTGGGGGCGCTGGAGCTGCTCGGCGACGCCGCCACGAAGCCGCTCGTCGTACGCCTCGACGGCAACAACGTCGACGAGGGCCGGCGCATCCTGACGGCTGCCGGGCACCCCCTCGTGACGCTCGTCGACACCATGGACGGGGCAGCAGACCGCGCCGCCGAGCTGGCGAGCAAGTGAGGGGCTGAGCGATGTCGATCTTCCTGAACGCCGACTCACGCGTCATCGTCCAAGGGATCACCGGCGGTGAGGGCACGAAGCACACGGCGCTGATGCTCAAGGCGGGTACGACGATCGTCGGCGGGGTCAACGCCCGCAAAGCCGGCACCACCGTGACCCATGGCGACGTCGAGCTCCCGGTCTTCGCCACGGTGGCCGAGGCGGTGGAGCGGACGGACGCCAACGTGTCCGTTGTCTTCGTGCCGGCCGCGTTCACGAAGGACGCCGTGGTGGAGGCCATCGACGCGGGGATCCCGCTGCTCGTCGTCATCACCGAAGGTGTGCCGGTGCAGGACTCCGCCGCGATCTGGGCCTACCTGCAGGCCACCGGCAACAAGACCCGGATGGTCGGCCCGAACTGCCCTGGGGTGATCACGCCCGGCGTGGCGCTCGCCGGCATCACGCCCGCCAACATCACCGGCTCCGGGCCGATCGGCCTGGTGTCGAAGTCGGGCACCTTGACGTACCAGATGATGTTCGAGCTGCGTGACTTCGGATTCTCGACCGCGGTGGGGATCGGCGGCGACCCCGTCATCGGGACCACGCACATCGACTGCCTGCAGGCGTTCGAGGACGACCCGGACACGACGGCGATCGTGATGATCGGCGAGATCGGCGGCGACGCCGAGGAACGCGCCGCAGCCTACATCGTGGAGCACATCACCAAACCGGTCGTGGGCTACGTGGCCGGCTTCACCGCGCCCGAGGGCAAGACGATGGGCCACGCTGGCGCGATCGTGTCTGGCTCGTCGGGCACGGCTGCCGGCAAGAAGCAAGCGCTGGAGGCGGCGGGTGTCAAGGTCGGCAAGACCCCGTCGGAGACGGCGACCCTGATCCGGGACCTCCTGCGCGGACACTGAACTGCGGAAGACGTATCGCCCGAGCACGCGACTCGTGACACCTTCCCGCAATTCGCTGATGGGCGGCGGCCGGGTCAGTCGTCGAGGCGGGTGGCAGCGCGGCTGGCCAGGGCGACGAACTCCCCCGGCGTCACGTCGTACCCGTCGGCGGGCGTGAACGTCACCTCCGCGACCGTGGCGCCGAAGCGGACCAGCCCCACCCGGAAAGTGAGCGCTCTGGTCTTCGACACCTTCTGCCGCAGCTCCCAGACCCGCCCGCTCGTCCGGTCCGAGGAGAACGACGCCGAGCGGAGCACGGACAGGGTCACCTGTCGCTTGTGACAGGAACCGACGGCGCGCGTGACATCGCGGAGGAAGCGCACCGCCCGGAGGCTGTTGGGGAACCTGCCCATCGTCTCGCTGAGACCGAAGAGCGTGGGCAGCTCAGGGGTCTGGGGGATCACGTAGGACCTGGAGGAGACCGCCCCGGCGCCGCCGCCGTCGAAGTCCGCCTGGTCGCACGCGGTCGCGGACGGGTTGCCGCTCACCGGTCTCGGCTCCGTGCCGATCCAGGGGGAGGTGATGCGTGGCACGACCGGCAGGTCGACCACAGAGAGGAACCCGTGGGCGGTCTCGTCGCGCGGCGGGGGCCTGCGGGAGATGGTGTACGGCGGGGAGGCGCAGCCGCCGCCGCTCTCGGAACACACCGCGTCCACGGCGGTCCCGGCCAGCCGAAGCAGCTGGGTCGGGCCGAAGGCCCCCGGCTTCCCCGGCGGCGACTGCGCGAGCAGCACCGTGACGGCGGCTCCTGACTCGGCGACCACGACGCTCGCGAGCCGAGTGCCGCCCGGCTCGGGGATGCGCAACCGGATGAGGCTGGCGCGGTCACCGATAACCAGCACCCGGGAGTAGTCGACGAGCTGATGTCCTTCGCAGAGCGAGAAGCCGGTGATGATCTGCCGGAAGGCCCGGGTGGCTTCGGCGCCGGAAGGCGCCAGCTGCAGAACCTGGCGCAGCCGACCCCGGGGCGAGCCGGGGTCCGTCGTGAAGTCACGCACCCACACGGCGCGTGGCGGAGGGTTGACGGCGGCCTGGAGGCACTCGCCGTAGACGCTCGTCGAGGTCGGCGGGGGCGTCGCGGGGCGGGCGCGCCAGCCGTCCGATGCGCCCGCACTCGAGAGCTGGTCGGCCGTGAGCAGGTATGCGGCGTCGAAGCGAGGCGCCGACGGCGTCGGCGTGGTGGGAGCCGGTGAGGTGCTGGTGGGTGGGGTGGTTGCCGGCTGGGTGGCGAGCGGTCGGGATGCGCTGAAGGCGCCGGCGCCGGCGGCGACGGCCGCCACGACCCCCGCGACAAGGGCGGTCACGGCGTAGCGCCGCCTCGAGCCTGCACGCCGCAGGGCCCGAGCCGGCCGAGGCGGCAGACCGCCGAGATCGTCGCTCAGAGTTGACAGGCCGGCCCGAAGGCCCGCCGGCGTGACGTCGACCCCGGCGCCGTGCAGGGCGGAGGCCGAACGCGCGAGCGACTGTTCAGCGGCTCCGTCCGTGAGGCCGACTTCGCGGGCCGCGGTCGGCAGGTCGACATCACCGAGCCGGCGGATGATCACCAGCCGTCGGCTTCGCCCGTCGAGGGCGCCGAGCGCCGCGAGCAGTCGGGTGTTCTGGGTGCTCGGGCGCGACGCGGATCGGGCTCGCTCCACCCGCGACCGGCCGTCGAGTCGTCTGACGGCCCGCTCACGAAGCCACGGGTCGAGGGTGTCGAGGTCGCCGAGCCGGTGCCAGTGGCGGATCGCGGCGACGAACGCCCCGTCGACGGCCCCGGCGGCGGCCTGGGCGTCGCCGCAGTAGGCGTACAGCTGGAGCAGCAGGCGGGCGCGCGAATCCGCGTAGACCTCGTCGAAGTCAGTGCCTCGCGACGACGACGACGAAGACGACGAAGACGACGACGACGACGACGACGACGACGACGACGACAAGGACGGCGCTCCTCATGCGGGAAGGGGCGTTCGCTGACCCAGCTGGCTTACGACGGTAGACGACCCACCCGAAGCCGGGCGACTCGTCGCCACCCGCCCAGCGCCCGAAGACCCTCCGGGCGGCGTGTCAGCGACGTTTGAGATGGGCCACCGGCGACGATGGTCGAGATGACCGACCTGCTCTCGCGACCGATCCTCCGGGTGCCCCAGGCGAGCATGACCCCGGCCCGGCCGGTGGCTCTGGTGGCTGCACTTGGGGCGGCCGGCGTCGCCGCGGGCGGGCTGGTGCTCTGCCTCGGCCTGAGCGCCGCGGGGTGGTTCGCCGCGGACACCGGCTCGTTCGGCCAGGCCATGCGCGTCGGCGTTCTCGGCTGGCTGGTCGGCAACGGCTCCGGACTCTCCGGCGGTGGGCTCTCCGTCGGCGCGGTACCGCTGGGGTTTGTGCTCCTGTGTGCGTTGTCTCTCCACCGGGTGGGGCGATGGGCAGCATCGACCGCCCGGGTCAGGTCCTGGTCGGACGTCGGGCTCGCGACAGCCGCGATGGCGGCGGTGTATGCGGCGTGCGGAGCCGTCGCGGCGATCGTCGTACACGTCGGCGAAGCCCACGCCCCGGTGCCCCGAACCGCCGCGGTATTCGTGGTCGTCGCATCGCTGTCCGGGGGTGCCGGACTGCTCCGCGGCTCCGGGCGAGCCGGCTCGCTGCTCACGCGACTCCCGGAAGAGGCCAGGGCAGCCCTGCTCGGGGGTGCGAGCGGGGTGCTCGTCGTGGTCGCGGCCGGTGCGGTGGTGTTCGCGGTGTCGCTCGTCGCGCACGTCTCGACGGCGCTGAGACTCGCCGACGGTCTGCAGGCAGGGCTCGTCGGCGGCGTGATCCTGGCCCTCGTCGGAGCCGCCCTGGTGCCCAACGCCGTGCTCTGCGCGGGCGCCTTCGTCGCCGGCCCCGGCTTTGCCGTGGGCACCGGCACCGAGGTGTCCCCGAGCGGCGTGCGGCTGGGCCTGCTGCCCGACTTCCCGCTGCTCGCGGCGCTGCCGACCGCGGCCGACGCCTGGTGGCTTCCCGCCCTGGTCATGGTCCCGGTGCTGGCGGGTGGGATCGCGGGCTTCGTCGCGGTGCGGCGCTGCCCGGTGTACGGCGTCGACCGGGCAGCGCTGCGTGGCGCCGTTGCGGGCCTCGCCGGGGGGACGACCTTTGGGCTGCTCACGACCCTGGCGACGGGAGCAGTCGGGCCTGGGCGCCTGGAGCACATCGGACCGGACGTCCTCGCCACGACCGCCGTCTGCGTGGTGGCGTTCGTGCTGGGGGGTGCGCTCGCGGCCGTGGGCAGCCGACTCCTGGGGGGCTCGCCGCGTCGGCGTACCAGTTCCCTGGAGCCCGCCGACGACCACGGCGACGACGAGGCCACCCAGCCGATCCCGGTCTCCGCACACGCCGACTGACCCGGGCGATCCCCGAGTCGCTATCGTGGGCGCGTCGTCACGTCCGCCGAGCGTCCGCTCGCTACCGGAAGGCCCCGGTGCCCGCTCGACTCGTGGTCCTGGTCTCGGGAACAGGCACCAACCTGCAGGCTCTGCTCGACGCCTCCACCGACCCTGGCTACGGCGCGCAAGTGGTCGCGGTGGGTTCGGACCGGCCCGGCACCGTCGCGGCGGAGCGCGCGCGTGCCGCGGGCATCCCCGTCTTCTGCGTGCGGCTGCCGGACTTCGACTCGCGTGCGGACTGGGACCGGGCGCTGACGGAGGCGGTCGCGGCGCACGACCCCGACCTCGTCGTCTCGGCAGGTTTCCTCAAGCTGGTCGGCACGGACTTCCTCGCCCGGTTCGGCGGCCGGTTCCTGAACACCCACAACGCCCTGCTGCCCTCGTTCCCGGGCATCCACGGCCCGCGCGAAGCCCTTGCCTACGGGGTCAAGGTCTCGGGCGCCACCTTGTTCGTCGTCGACGAGGGGGTGGACACCGGCGTGGTCGTCTCGCAGGTCGCCGTACCCGTCGACGACGACGACGACACCGACACCCTCACCGAACGGATCAAGGTCGCCGAGCGCGCGATGCTCGTCGACTGCGTCGGCCGGATGGCCCGCGAGGGCTTCACCGTCAGCGGCAGGAAGGTCACCATCCCATGAACGAGCATCGTCCGTGAGCAGCGCCCGGCGACCGATCCGCCGCGCCCTCATCTCCGTCTACGACAAGGACCGGCTCGACGAGCTGGCCGGCGCGCTGTCCGAGGCGGGGGTGTCGATCGTGTCGACCGGCTCGACAGCGGCGCGGATCGCAGAAGTTGGAGTCGCGGTCACGGCGGTCGAGGAGCTCACCGGCTTCCCGGAGTGCCTGGACGGACGGGTCAAGACCCTGCACCCGCTGATCCATGCCGGCATCCTCGCGGACCTCCGCCTGGAGTCCCATGCCACCCAGCTGGTGGAGCTCGGCGTCGAGCCCTTCGACCTCGTCGTGTCGAACCTCTACCCCTTCCGGCAGACCGCCGCATCCGGCGCCAGCCCGGACGAGTGCCTCGAGCAGATCGACGTCGGCGGACCAGCCATGGTGCGGGCGGCCGCCAAGAACCACCCGTCGGTCGCGGTCGTCACCTCGCCGAGCCAGTACGACGAGCTGCTGAGCGCCCTGACCTCCGGCGGCTACACGCTGGCGCAGCGGCAGCGCCTCGCAGCCGAGGCCTTTGCCCACACGGCGTCGTACGACGTGGCGGTCGCCGAGTGGTTCGCGCAGGAGCCGGCGCTGGCACCGGGCGAGTGGTGGCCGTCGTTCGCCGGCCTGGCACTCGAGCGGGTCGACATCCTGCGCTACGGCGAGAACCCGCACCAGGGCGCCGCGCTCTACGCCGACCCGGCAGGCGAGCCTGGTCTCGCGCGGGCCGAGCAGCTGCACGGCAAGGAGATGTCGTACAACAACTACGTCGACGCCCAGGCGGCGCATCGCGCGGTTTACGACTTCGCCGCACCCGCCGTGGCGATCATCAAGCACACCAACCCGTGTGGGATCGCCGTCGGCGGCGACATCGCGACTGCGCACGCCAAGGCGCACGCCTGCGACCCGGTGTCAGCCTTCGGCGGCGTGGTCGCGGTGAACGGAGCGGTCTCGGTCGAGATGGCAGCGCAGCTCGCCGATGTCTTCACCGAGGTCGTCGTGGCCCCCGAGTTCGACCCGGACGCGCTCGCGCTGCTGCGGCGCAAGAAGAACGTCCGGCTGCTTCGCTGCGAGGCGCCAGCCGGCGCGTCGGTCGAGTGGCGACCAGTCAGCGGCGGGGTGCTGGCCCAGGTCGGGGACCGGCTCCAGGCCGCCGGTGACGACCCGGCGGGCTGGACGCTGGCCAGTGGGGAGGCCGCAGACCCCTCGACCCTGGACGACCTGGCGTTCGCCTGGCGGGCCTGCCGCTGGGTCAAGTCGAACGCGATCCTGCTGGCGTCGGACGGAGCCTCGGTGGGGATCGGCATGGGTCAGGTGAACCGGGTCGACTCGGCCCGGCTGGCGGTGTCGCGAGCGGGCGATAGGGCGGCCGGGTCGGTTGCTGCGTCGGACGCGTTCTTCCCGTTCCCGGACGGCCTCGAGGTCCTGCTGGACGCCGGGGTGCGGGCCGTCGTACAACCGGGCGGCTCGATGCGCGACGACGTGGTCGTGGCAGCGGCCCAGGCCGCCGGCGTGACAATGTACGTGACCGGCTCGCGCCACTTCTACCATTAGCCAGCCGCCCCGCCCTCTCCCCCGGACTGCGCGCGATTTGCGGGATTCGGAAGTCTCTGACGCGGTCGGCCGGCCCAGAAACCCCGCAAATGCGAAACATTCCCGGATTGCGGGCTCGAGGGTGTCGCCGGGGGATTGTGCGCGAGTTGCGGGATCTGGGGTCGACTCCGGGCCTGCGAGCCCGGAACTTCCCGCAATCGCGCCACAAATGACGGATCGAGGCGGCTAGGGGCGGAGCTTCCGGCCGCGTAACGGCTGGTTGAAGTGTTGCAGGCGACGCGTCAGGAGTGACCGGCCGAACGGCGTCAGGCTCGATTCGCTGACGAGATGTTGCCACCTGACCAGTCGGTTCGGGTCGTGGGGTCAGCCGCCAGGACGTTGCCGTGCCCATCGACGATCTCGACCTGGGGCTCCACGTCGATGCCCGACGACACAAGGAGCACCCGAAGGAGGGACCGCGCGCGCCCCCTAGATGCGCGCGGCGCTCAGATTGGCCATCGTCGCGGTTCCCGAGCTCAGGCACTGGTGCATGCAAGGAAGTGTCAACCAGTCGCCGGGGTGGCCAGGCCGTCGAAGGACAGTTCGGTCCCCGCGCTCGGTTGGGGACAACATGATGGGCGGGTCCGCGTGCGAGAATCCCCCTCGTGACCGCTCAGCTGCTCGATGGCGTGGCGACGGCCGCTGCCATCCTCGACGACCTGACCACGCGGGTCAGCCGCCTCGCCGAGGGCGGGGTCACGCCTGGCCTCGGCACGGTGCTGGTCGGCGACGATCCCGGCAGCCAGGCGTACGTCGCCGGCAAGCACCGCGACTGCGCGAAGGTCGGCATCGCCTCGATCCGCGAGCACCACGCCGCGGGCATCACCCAGGAGCTCCTCGAGGAGCGCATCGAGACGCTCAACGCCGACCCCGCCTGCACCGGCTTCATCGTGCAGCTGCCGCTCCCGCCCCATCTCGACACCCAACGTGCGCTCGAGCTCGTCGACCCCGCCAAGGACGCCGACGGCCTCCACCCGACAAACCTCGGACGCCTCGCGCTGATGTACGACGCCACGCTGCCCTGCACCCCGCGCGCCATCGTCGAGCTGCTCGCTGCGTACGACGTTTCTACCAAGGGAGCCGACGTGTGCGTGGTGGGTCGAGGTGTCACGGTGGGCCGTCCGCTGGGGCTGCTCCTCACCCGTCGTACCGAGAACGCCACCGTGACCCTCTGCCACACCGGCACCCGCGACCTCGGCGCCCACCTCGCCCGGGCCGACATCATCGTGGCTGCCGCTGGGGTCGCCGGACTCGTGACGCCGGACATGGTCAGGCCGGGCGCGACGATCCTCGACGTCGGGACGTCCCGGGTCGACGGAAAGCTGGTGGGCGACGTCGCCCGCGCTGCCTACGAGGTGGCCGGCGCGGTCGCGCCGATGCCGGGCGGCGTCGGACCGATGACCCGGGCCATGCTGCTGACCAACGTCGTCGAGGCGGCAGAACGCGCGGCCGCCGCCGCGTGAACTGGCTCAAGAGACCTTCCACCACCGGCGGGATCTTCTATCTCGTCGGCGTGGGGTTGCTCGTCGCCGGCCTCGTCCTGGTCGGCGTTGGTCACTGGCGCAGCGGTGCGACCGTGATGGGCGGCGCCTTCGGCTTGGCGTTCCTCCTGCGGATGATCCTGCCGGACGACCGGGCAGGCATGCTTCGGGTCCGCCGCCGCCTCGTCGACCTGGCGACGCTGGCGATGTGCAGCGGGGTGATGCTCGCCATGGCGGTGCTGATCCCAGACCGGCCAACGCGCCGCTAGCCGACCCGGGATTCTCCCATTGGAAGCGAGCGCTCACTAGAGTGGGAGCGACGTTGGTGCGTAGCGAGAATCGGAGTTGTTCAGTGCGCAACAGACATGCCAGGGACGAATGGCTGACGCTGGCTCTGCGACATGCTCGCTACGAGGTGCTTCCGACGCCGACGATCGAGGCGACGATCGTCAAGACGGTGCCCCGAGACGTACCCATTGCGGTGACCGCCAGCCCGACGAAAGGGATCTCCTCGACCCTCGACCTCACCGAGAAGCTCGTCGGCCACGGCTACCGGGTCGTGCCCCACCTGGCCGCCAGGATGATCAGCGGCCCCGCCGAGCTTTCGGAGATCGTCGATGCGTTGACGGGAATCGGCGTCGACGACGTCTTCTGTCCAGCCGGCGATGCGGACCCACCAGCCGGCGAGTACGTCGGAGCGCTGGCGCTGCTCGAGCACCTGGCAGAGATGGGGAATCCGTTCGCCGAGGTCGGCATCACCGGATACCCCGAGTCGCACCCGGCCATCGAGGACGACGTCGCGATCCAGTCCATGTGGGACAAGCGCCGGCACGCCACCTACATCGTGAGCAACCTCTGTTTCGACCCCAAGACCATCGATGTCTGGATCCGCCGCCTCCGCCGCCGGGGCGTCGACCTACCTGTGCTGATAGGGCTTGCAGGACCGGTCGAGCGTGCAAAGCTGCTGGCAATGGCATCGAAGATCGGCGTCGGGCAGTCGGTGCGTTTCCTCAGCGCCCATGTCGGCACGTTCGCCCGGATCGCGGCTCCGGGAGGCTTCAGCCCAAAGAAGTTCCTCCTGAGCTGTGCTCCGCTCGTTGGCGACCCCACGCTCCGGGTCACCGGGCTGCACCTCTTCACGTTCAACCAGGTGAGTGAGACAGAGCGCTGGAGGCAGGATCTCCTGAGCTGACCTGCGCCGTCACGAGCGCGATCAGCTCCTGCTCGAGGATCGTTGTTCCGGTGTCGATGACGACCAGGGGAAGATCGAGAACCTCAGACGCCCTGCGGGCAAGGACCTCGAGCTCGCTGTCGCGCTCCTGCGCCAGCCAGACGACGCGTGTGTAGTTGCCGAAGTAGGCGTCGCGCAGATCCGGGTAGCGGTCGAGGCCGAGCTCGACGAGGACGGACCTCGCGAAGGACCTGACGAGGAAATCGGTAAGGAGATAGGTGCCTGGCTGCTCCTCCAGGTAGGAGGCGACGCGCTCAGCGCCGCCGTAGAGGTCATAACAGTGCAGCCCCGCGAGCCGTTCCAGTCCGAGGCGGGCGCACACGGTGTCGAGCGCCCCGTAGCTGCCACAGTCGGCATACCCGACGACCACCCGGTCGTAGCGGGCCGTGAGGTCCGTTGCCAGTCGCTCGACCTCTCCGGCGATTCGCGACGGGTGGTTGTGGAGCAGCGGCGGGAGCGGGTAGACGTGCAGCTGCAGACCCCGGCGTTCGGCGATCTGCTCGACGGGCCGGGCGATCGCGCCGCAGGCGATGACGGCCACCCTGTGCGGCCGACTCTCGGAGGAGAGCTCAGACGGGGAAGGCGAGCTGGTCGACGAACGCATCGTTGAAGTCGGGACGGTCGGAGAGCTCGACATAGGTCACCTCCTCCAGCAGCGCCAGCGCACCCTTGCGCTCCTGCATGCTCAACAGCACCATCTTCGCGCCTTCGCCCGCCACGTTGCCTGCGCTGACGATGCGGAGCACCGGGAGCCTCGGGACCAGCCCGATGCGCACGGCGCTCGCGGGTGACAGGTAGGAGCCGAAGGACCCCGCGAGAAGAACCTGCTGGACATCTGAGGGACCTACTCCGAGCTCTGCCAGCAGCAGCGTCCATCCCGTCGAGATCGCCGCCTTTGCGAACTGCAGCTCGCGAATGTCCCGCTGGCTGAGGTAGACGGAGTCCGTGACGTCGCCCTCCTGCCCCTCACCCCAGGCGAGAGCGAAGACCCGTTCGTCGTTGATCCGACCGAGCCTCCCCGCGAGCCCGGGAGCCGCGGCCGCTGCGGCATCCTCGCTGACGTAGCGGCCACTGCTGTCGACCAGCCCGATCTTGACAAGCTCGGCGACCGCATCGACGAGCCCCGAGCCGCAGAGTCCGTGTGCAGGGCCGTCGCCGATCACCTGGCACGTGACGTCAACGTCGCTGATCCTCACGACCTCGATCGCACCTTCAGCGGCGCGCATGCCACACCTGATCGCACCACCCTCGAAGGCGGGTCCGGCAGGGGCGGCCGTCGACAGGATCCGCTCCCCGTCACCGAGGACGATCTCGCAGTTGGTTCCCACGTCGATGAAGAGCCGCATCCGCCTGTCGCGGTCCATCCCTGACGCGAGCATTCCCGCGACGATGTCACCTCCCACGTAGGCGCCGAGCGCGGGCAGGAGAGCCGCTCGCGCGCGCGGATGGATCGAGACGCCCAGGTCCGAGGCGAGCAGCTCGGGGAACGTGGCCGTCGACATCACGAAAGGCGCGACACCGAGCGGCTCCGGGTCGATGCCGAGGACGAGAGCTGTCATCGTCGCGTTGCCTGCGACGGCAACTTCGTAGACGTCTTGACGGTCGACGCCACTCTCGGCGCACACCTCGCCGGTCAGCTCCTCGAGCGTGGCGTGGGCCAGCTCCGTCAGCCTCCCGAGGGCTCCCGGATCCATCATCGTGGCGCTGATCCGGGTGATCACGTCACCGCCGAACGGCTGCTGCTTGTTGAGCATCGAGGCCACTGCTACCGGCGTCCCCGTTGAGGTGTCCAGGAGCGTGGCGACGACTGTCGTCGTACCGAGGTCGAAGGCGATGGCAAACCGGCGTTCGGTCGTGTCACCAGCCTCGACGTCGATCAGGACGTCGTCCACAACGACAGCCGTCATCTTGAAGTCGCTCGCTCGAGCGACGGCGGGGAGGCGTCGGAGGGCATGCAGGTCCACCCGCAGCTCCAGGTCGTCGATGGCTGCCAACAGTCGGGCGACATCGGTGGCTTGATCCTGCAGGGTCGGCTCAGCGAGCTCGACGTAGCGCTTCTGGATCGCGGGACGCAGGATCACCTGCCGGCCGACCCCGACTGTCGCCGCCTTCGGTCGGGTGACGAGGGGCGGAACCTCGACCGAGAGATCTCCGGTCGCCTGAGCCAGACAGGCCAGCCGCCAGCCGTCCTCGAGCTCCTGGGCACTGAAGGACCGCACGTCGAGACGCGACGCCGAGACCGTCCCCCCGACGACTTTCACCTTGCACTTCTTGCAGGTGCCGTGGCCGCCGCATGTCGAGTCGATCGCGATCCCGTTCCAGCTCGCCGCGTCGAAGACGCTCACACCGGGTGGGACGCTGAACACCCGGTCTGCTGGCGTGAAGTGCAGCCGGACCCTGCCGGTGCCGTCGTGTTCGGCCTCAGCATGGCCGGCGCGGGCGGCCGGCGGAACGATGAGGCCCTCCCGCCCCAGCAGCTCGCCGGCTTCCGTCGTGGGGGGGCGCTCGCCGTCCGCACCGAGTGTCATCGGACTGCTGTCTGGCTGGCTTTCCCGGGTGGCGCCGCGGCCTGCTGCGCCCGGTAGGCGGCGATCCAGGCCGAGCCCCATTCGTCGTGGCCCAGCAACAGGTCAGCCGCCTTCACGGCCTCGACGACCTGGGGGGTGCGAGTGTCCATGATGGCGCTCGTGAGGCCCGCGGTCATCGCCATCGGCAGGAACGTCGCGCCGATCGTATGCCTACCCGGCATGCCGAACGAGACGTTGGAGGCGCCTAGCGTCATGTTCACGCCGAACCTCTCGCTGATGCCGGTGATCGTCTCGTAGGCCACGTTCACGATCGTGGGGTCCGCCCCGATCGGCATCGCCAACGCGTCGATGACAATGTCGTCGAGTGTGAGGCCGTACTTGTCGACGGCAGTGTCGAGGATCTTCTTGGTCAGCTCCAGCCGCTTGGCTGCCCCCATGGGAATCTCGTCGTGGTCATTGGGCAGCGCGATGACCGCGGCGCCGTAATGTTTGACCATGGGCAGGATGGCTGCCATCCGGTCGTCCTCGGCCGTGACGGAGTTGACCAGTGCCCTTCCCTGGTAGGCCGACAGGCCGGCTTCGAGCGCCTCGACGACAGATGAGTCTATGCAGATCGGCAGGTCCGTCAGCTCCTGGACCATCGTGATGGCGCGGCGTAGCAGCTCGGGCTCATCGGTCAGCGGCACGCCCATGTTGACGTCGAGAACCATGGCACCGCCGGCGACCTGGGCAGCAACGTCGCGCTCGATCGCGGAGAGGTCGCCGGCCCGGAGCTGCTCCTGGAACACCCTGCGACCGGTGGGGTTGATGCGCTCGCCGATGAGGCAGAACGGCATGTCGTGACCGATCGTGACCTCGCGCGTCGCCGAACTGAGCGTCGTATGACGTGACTCCGTCACGCGGACACCTTGGCCCGGTGCTGCCTCACCAAGTCCTTTGCCTTCTTGACGGTCTGTGAGGCGTCCGCCGCATAAGCGTCGGCGCCAACGGCGTCGGCGTACTCCTGTGTCACCGGTGCACCACCCACCATCACGACGACCTTGTCGCGAATGCCCGCCTTCTGGAGGGCATTGATGTTGGCCTTGAACATCGGCATCGTCGTGGTGAGGAACGCCGAGAACCCCACGATGTCCGGGCGGTACTCGTTGACTGCCTCGACGAACTTCTCGGGGGGAACCTGGACTCCGAGGTCGATGACATGGAACCCTGCGCCTTCGAGCATGATGTTGACGAGGTTCTTGCCGATGTCGTGGACGTCACCCTTGACAGTCCCCATGACGAACGTCCCCACCGTCTCGGCGCCGGTCTCCGCGAGTAGCGGACGCAGGATCTCCAGGGCACCACTCATCGCCCGACCGGCGATCAGCATCTCTGGAACGAAGAAGTCGCCGCGCTCGAAGCGTGCGCCAACCTCTTCCAGGGAAGGGATCAACGCGTCGAAGAGCATGTTCTCGGGAGTCATGCCGAGGGCCAGACCATTGTTGGTCAGGTCCCTGACCGATGGCGCGTTTCCGACCAGCGTCTCGTCGTACAGGGACTGCAGGATCTCGTCTGGCGTCATGCGGCGCCTGCCTCTCTTTCCTCGTGGCCGAGCAGGATGGACAGCGATCGTGCTTGGGACGTGATCAGATCGGTGAGTGCTGGCAACCCGTGCCTGATCCGGTCGGTCGGCCCTGAGACCCCGATCGCGGCCGTGAGCTCCCCGCTGCGGTTGCAGACCGGGCCCGCGACCGCATCGAGGCCGACCTCGAGCTCGCCGCGGGTGACCGCGTAACCCTGCTTGCGTATCTGACGCAGCTGCCGACCGAGAACCTCTGGGCTGGTGACCGTGTGGCGGGTACGTCGGGCCAGCGCTGCCGGCACGTCGAGCATCCCGTGCGCGTAGAAGATCTTGCCGAGGGCCGAGCAATGAGGGGGTACGTCGACCCCGACCCAGTTCGTCGTGCCGAGCATGAAAGTCGAGTCGACCTGAGCGACCTGGACGACCGCGTTGCCACGGACAACGGCCAGGTTGACGGTCTCGCCGGTGGCTTGGCTGAGCTGCTCCAGTGTCGTCCTCGCGACCCTGGTGAGCTCGTCGAGAGGCTCGTGACGCGCTGCGTATAGCGCGAAGAGGGGACCTGCCTGGTAGCTCCCCGTCTCGTCACGAAACAGCAGCCGATGGCGTTCGAGGGCCGCCAAGAGACGTGACGCAGTCGACTTCGCCAGTCCGGTCCGGGCTACCAGGTCAGCATGGGCCTTCGGTTCGTCGGACAGCACGACGAGGCTGAGCAGCTCAGCCGCTCGGTCGATCGCTTGCGTCCCGTTCGTGGCCACCCGTTGCCTCTCGCGTCGATCGGTGCCGCGTCTGCTCGCAGCCCTTCCCTCAGTGCGAAAAGTAGACCACAATGTAGCCACCATATGGAACCCCGGTTCCATATCATGACGACAAATGGTTGCGTGGACCCTGCGCGCAGAAGACGTCTGAGGAGCGCCGATGTTCGAGAACACGATGCCTCGCTACGAGGTGTTGTCCACCGAGTCCATGGACAAGCTCGACCGCGGATGGCGGCGGATCGTCACCGAGATAGGAGTGGAGTTCATGAGCGACCGGGCGCTCGAGCTCTTTCGCCGGGCGGGGCAACGTGTCGAGGACAACACGGTGTTCCTCGACCCTGAGTTCGTGCTCGAACAGGTGGCCAAGGCCCCTCGGGAGTTCGACGTGCATGCTCGCAACAGCGATCACTCGATTCACATCGGCGGAAGCTCCATGGCCTTCGGTGCTGTCTACGGTCCGCCGTTCGTGCGGCAAGGCGACGTGCGCCGCGAAGCCACGATGGCGGACTTCCGCGACTTTGCCCGGCTAGCGCAGTCGTTCGACGTGCTCGACTCGGCAGGCGGCGTGGTCTGCGAGCCCAACGACGCTCCCCTCGATTCGCGCCATCTCGACATGACGTACGCGCTGCAGACGCTCACCGACAAGACGTACATGGGCAACGTAGTGTCCGGCGTCAATGCCGTGGACACACTCAACATGGGCGCGATTCTCTTCGGCGGCAGAGACGTGATCGAAGTGTCGCCGGTGTCCATCTCCTTGATCAACTGCAACTCCCCACTGCGCTGGGACGACCGCATGCTGGATGCCCAGTTCGAGTACTCGGCGGCCAACCAGCCCGTCGTGCTCACGCCTTTCCTGCTGATGGGGGCCATGTCGCCTGTGACGATCCCGGCCGCCCTCGTCCAGCAGATCGCCGAAGCCCTGTCCGGTATCACGCTCAGTCAGCTGATCAGGCCAGGTTGCCCGGTCATCTTCGGATCGTTCCTGTCGAACATCGACATGCAGTCCGGGTCACCGTGCTTCGGTACTCCGGAGTCGGCCATCGGGCTGCTGTGCACGGGACAGATCGCCCGGCATTTCGGGTTGCCCTTCAGGTCCGGCGGCGCGCTCACCTCGAGCCAGGTGCCCGACGCGCAGGCCGGCTACGAGGCTCTGATGACGATGTTGCCGACATTTCTTGCCGGGACGAACTGGGTGATGCACTCCGCAGGGTGGCTCGAGGGTGGCCTGGTGGCGGGCTTCGAGAAGTTCATCATCGATATCGAGCTGTTGCAGATGATGCAGGTGGAGTTCAAGCCGCTGGATATCGACGATGACTCGCTCGCGTTCGGTGCGCACCAGGAGGTCGGGCACGGCGGGCACTTCCTTGGCGCCATGCACACAATGGATCGCTTCCGCACGTGCTTCTACCGCCCGATGCTGTCATCGTCTGATAACTACGAGAAGTGGATGCGGGGCGGAGGGCTCGACACGGCAGCCAGGGCGACCAAGATCTACCAGGCCAGGCTCTCGGCGTACGAAGAGCCGCCCATCGAGGACGGGATCAGGCAGGAGCTGCAGGAGTACGTCGTCCGCCGCCGCAGGGAGCTCGGCGACTGACGACGATCCGCAGGTTTCGGCGGGAACTAGGGGAACACGATGGTCTTGGAGCCGTTCAGGAGGACGCGTTGTTCGGAGTGCCAGCGAACGGCCTGAGACAGAGCGCGGCTCTCGACCTCGCGGCCCGTGGTGACGAGCTCCTCCGGGGTCATAGTGTGGTCGACGCGAGCCACATCCTGCTCGATGATCGGCCCCTCGTCGAGGTCGCCGGTCACGTAGTGGGCCGTCGCGCCGATCAGCTTGACGCCCCGATTGTGCGCCTGGTGGTAAGGCCTCGCTCCCTTGAAGCTCGGCAGGAACGAGTGGTGGATGTTGATCGCCCGCCCCGACAGCCGCCTGCACGCCTCGTCGGACAGCACCTGCATATAGCGTGCCAGCACGACGAGATGGATGTCGAGACCATCGACCAGCTCGAAGAACCGTGATTCGGCCTGCACCTTGCTCTCCGGCGTCACCGGGATGTGGTGGAAGGGGATGTCGTACGACGACGCCAGGCGCTCGAAGTCGCGGTGGTTGGACACGATCGCTGGGATCTCGATGTGGAGCGCGCCGGTGCTCCACCGAAACAGCAGGTCGTTGAGGCAGTGTCCGTGACGCGACACCATGATCAGTGTCCGGTACGGCGCCTCGGCGGAGAACAGGTCCCAGGTCATGGCGAAGGGTTCTCCGATCTCGGCGAAGAGGCGTGTCAGCCCGGAAGCGTCAAGTGGGCAGTCGCGGACACTGAAATGGACCCGCATGAAGAACCCCCCCGTCTCCGGGTCCCCGAACTGGGCGCTGGCCAAGATGTTTCCGCCGTGCCGGAGCAGGAAGCCGGATACGGCATGCACAATTCCCGGTTGGTCGGGGCAGCGCAGCGTCAAGATGAACTTGGCGTCCCCGGTCGCAGAGGCGTCGACAGCAACAGTGGCGCTCATGAGAGAAGTATCGCGCGGACTCGTTCGCTGTCCCGTGCTATGCACTAGGGTCGCGCTATGAGCAACAGCGATGGTCTTGCCCCCAGCGCGGCCGGCACTTCCGGCTTGGTTCAGTCGGTCGAACGGGCAATCTGGATCCTGGAGATCCTGGCCAGGAGCGGAGAGGCAGGAGTCACCGAGCTGGCCGGGGAGCTCGGTGTCCACAAGTCGACGGCTTTCCGTCTCGTGGCCACTCTCGAGCGTCGCTCGCTGGTTGAGCAGCAGTACGGCCGCGGCAAGTACCGACTCGGTACCGGCATCCTTCGGCTGGCGGGCGCCACCACCTCACGGCTCGACCTGGTTCAGGAGAGCAGGGGCATCAGCAGGCTGCTGGCTCAGCAGGTGGGGGAGACTGTCAACCTCGCCGTGCTGTCCGACGGGGCTGCGCTCTACATGGACCAGGTGGCCGGGTCCTCCGCACTCCAACCGCACAACTGGGTGGGCCAGCGGATCCCGTTGCACGCAACGTCGAACGGCAAAGTCCTGCTCAGCGGTGCAGACCCGTCGGAGGTCGAAGCACAGGCCGGAGAGCTCCGCCGGTTCACAGCCAACACGATCACCACCACTCAGTCGCTCGGTCGCGAGCTCGACGAGGTGCGAGCCCGCGGCTACGCCATCGCGATCGATGAGCTCGAGATCGGTCTGACGGCTATCGCGGCCCCAATCCGCAACAGCCACGGAGACATCATCGCCTCCATGAGCGTGTCTGGCCCTACGTTCCGGATCGACGCTCGCCGGCTCCCCCAGCTGGCCAACGCGGTCATGCATGCGGCGGAGGACGTCTCCTTGCGGTTGGGCTGGCGTGGCGATCGGTGAGACGGAAGTCGACGTCGGGCCCGCGGGCGCACGTGACGGTGCTTGACGCGATCCCGCCCCACCTGGTTGGGTTGTTGCGTAGGTCACAAGAGGTTCCCTCATGCGCAACACTGGGTGGCTCTAGCCGGACGGAGGTGCCGTGCACGATCTGTACATCGACGGGGCGTGGTGCTCCCCTGCCGAAGCCGGCACTCGCGAGATTCGATGCCCGGCCACCGGTGAGCTGGTCGCCGAGGTGGCTGAGGCCACCGCCGCCGACACCACGCGCGCCATCGCGGCCGCTCGCCAGGCTTTCGACACCTCCGGTTGGGCGACGAGCTCCGTGCGCGAGCGCACCGCTCTGCTCGACGTGGTTGCCAACCTACTCGTCGACAACAAGGAGGAGATCGCCCGGGCCGAGTCCCTCGACACTGGGAAGCGGCTCGTCGAGAGCGCGTACGACGTCGACGATGTGGTCGGCGTCTTCCGCTACTACGCCCAGGTTGCGGGAGAGCGCGCGGGGCGGGTCGTCGACACCGGCAGGCCGGACATCCGAAGCCGGATCGTCCATGAGCCGGTCGGGGTCTGCGGACTCATCACGCCATGGAACTACCCCTTGCTCCAAGCATCCTGGAAGGTCGCCCCAGCCCTTGCTGCCGCGAATACCGTTGTCCTCAAGCCGAGCGAGCTGACCCCGTCGACGGCGATCCTCCTCATGCGCTGTCTCCACCAGGCGGGGCTGCCGGCTGGGGTTGCCAACCTCGTTCTCGGAGCCGGAGCGCAGGCGGGAGCCCCACTCGCCGAGAGTCCACACGTCGATCTCGTCTCGTTCACCGGCGGGCTGCAAACCGGGCGACAGGTGATGGCCGCCGCGGCACACACCGTCAAGAGGGTGGCTCTCGAGCTCGGCGGCAAGAATCCGAACATCGTCTTCGCCGACTGCGACTACGACGTCGCCCTGGACTTTGCCCTGACCGCCGTTTTCCTGCATTCGGGTCAGGTCTGCTCGGCCGGGGCGCGTCTCCTCGTCGAGGAGCCGATCAAGGAGCGCTTCGTTCGCGACCTCGTGGCCAAGGCGGAGCAAATCAGGCTCGGCGGCCCCTTCGACGACTCGGCGGAGACCGGCGCGCTGATCTCGGCAGCCCATCGAGACAAGGTCGAGGCCTATGTGAGCGCGGGGCTTGCGGAAGGCGCGGTGCTGCTTTGCGGTGGTCGGAGACCCGACGACGCCGGTCTGGCCGACGGCTTCTTCTACCTGCCGACGATCCTCGACGGCTGTCGTTCGGATATGACCGTGGTCCAGGAGGAGTCGTTCGGTCCGGTGCTCACCGTCGAGTCGTTCTCGGGCGAGGACGAGGCCGTCGAGACTGCAAACAACAGCATCTACGGGCTTGCGGGGGCGATCTGGACCCAGGACTCCGGGCGAGCGGAGCGGGTGGCGGGTCGGTTACGAATGGGCACCGTGTGGATCAACGACTACCATCCCTACGTGCCCCAGGCCGAGTGGGGAGGCTACAAGCAGTCAGGCTTCGGCCGGGAGCTGGGCGCACTTGGAATCGCCGAGTACCGCGAGACCAAGCACATCTGGCACAACGTCAGGCCTGAACCACAGCGTTGGTTCGGGGGCGCTTGATGGCCCGCTCGCCCCAGACGTGGGACTTCGTCATCGTCGGCGGCGGCTCAGCAGGATGCGCTCTCGCGAACCGACTCAGCGTGGATCCCTCGATGTCGGTCCTCGTCCTCGAGGCGGGCCACTCCGACTACAAGTTGGACCCACTCATCAGCATGCCGGCGGCCCTGCCGATCCCGATCGGGAAGCGTTTCTACGACTGGAGGTATGAGACGGAACCGGAGCCCTTCATGGGTGGCCGGAGGGTGTTTCACGCGCGGGGCAAGCTGCTCGGCGGCTCGAGCAGCATCAACGGCATGATCTTCCAGCGGGGGAACCCGATGGACTTCGAGAGGTGGGCTGCCGAGCCAGGGATGGAGAGCTGGGACTACCTGCACTGCCTGCCGTACTTCAAGCGCATGGAGACGTGCCTCTCGGGCGCGGACGAGTGGCGCGGAGATGCCGGGCCGCTGGTTCTGGAACGAGGTCCCGCGACCAACCCGTTGTTCACGGCGTTCTTCGAGGCCGCCCGGCAGGCAGGCTACCCGCTGACCGACGACGTCAACGGCTATCGGCAGGAGGGGTTCGGGCGATTCGACCGCAACCTCCACCGCAGCCGCCGACTCTCAGCGGCCCGGGCCTATCTGCACCCGGTGATGCACCGGCCCAACCTCCACGTGGAGACGCTGGCGCTCACTACCAGGGTGGTTTTCGAGGGGAAGCGTGCCGTGGGAGTCGACTACCTGCGGGCGGGGAGGGCGCATCGCCACGCGCGCGGAGCAGAGATCGTCCTCTGCGGCGGCGCGATCAACTCTCCGCAACTTCTCCAGCTGTCAGGGATCGGTAACGCGCAGGAGCTTCGAAGGCTCGGCATCCACGTCGTACACGACTCTCCAGGCGTCGGGGAGAACCTCCAGGACCACCTGGAGGTCTACATCCAGTACGCGTCCAAGCTGCCGGTGTCGATCGCCCCTGGTCTGCGCTGGCGAGCGCGGCCCAGGATCGGCTTCGACTGGCTCTTCTTCCGGAGCGGACTCGGTGCGAGCAACCACTTCGAGGGCGGTGGTTTCTGTCGAAGCAACGCCGACGTCGACTATCCCAACCTGATGTTCCACTTCCTCCCGGTGGCCATCCGGTACGACGGGTCATCCCCGACCAAGGGACACGGCTACCAGGTGCACGTCGGCCCGATGTACGCCGATACCCGGGGTTCGGTGAAGATCACCTCGACGAACCCGAAGGAGCACCCGGCTCTCCAATTCAACTATCTGTCGACGCCGACCGACCGCAAGGAATGGGTCGAAGCAGTCCGGGTAGCGCGAACCATCCTCTCTCAGCCGGCCTTCGCGCGCTACAACGATGGCGAGCTCTCACCCGGACCAGGCGTCGGAACAGATGAGGAGATTCTCGGATGGGTCGCCAAGGATGCCGAAACTGCCCTCCATCCGTCCTGTAGTGCGAAGATGGGTCTTGATGAGAGGTCCGTGGTTGATCCCCAGTCGTTGCGCGTGCACGGCGTCGAAGGGCTCCGCGTTGTCGACGCTTCGGTCATGCCATATATCACAAACGGCAACATCTACGCACCGGTCATGATGGTCGCCGAGAAGGCCGCTGACCTGATCCTTGGCAGCACGCCTCTGCCCGCCGAGAAGGTGTGCTACTACCGCTACCGCGACAACATGCAGCTCTATCCGCCCGTGTCTCGGGGCGGCCAAGGAAGTGACGCCACGCCATGAGCGACAAGTCATCTGCCACGCTGGAGCCGACTCTGTCCGTCGATGGTCTCTGGAAGGTCTTTGGCCCGAAGGCCGACAGCATCATCGGCACTCCCGATGCCGACCTCCCGCGGCCAGAGCTGCTGGAGAGGACCGGCTGCACCGCAGCTGTGAAAGACATCTCCTTCGACGTCACCCAAGGGGAGGTCTTTGTCGTGATGGGTCTGTCTGGATCAGGGAAGTCCACCTTGGTCCGCTGCCTCACGCGTCTGATAGAGCCGACAGCCGGCAGCATCTCCATCGACGGCAACGACATCACCAGCGCGTCGGAGTCCAAGCTGCGCGAGCTGCGTCGCAACTACGTCTCCATGGTGTTCCAGCACTTCGGACTTCTGCCGCACAGGCCGGTCATCGACAACGTTGCCTACGGCCTCGAGATACGCGGGGTCGGCAAGGCCGAACGGCGGGCGCGGGCAGCCGATATCGTAGAGCTCGTGGGGCTCAAGGGCTACGAGGCGTCCTACCCCGACCAGCTCTCGGGGGGGATGCAGCAGCGTGTCGGGCTCGCACGAGCACTGGCCAGCGACCCCTCGTTGTTGTTGTTCGACGAGCCGTTCTCGGCTCTCGACCCATTGATCCGCCGCGACATGCAGGACGAGGTCATCAGACTCCAGGGGGACTTGAAGAAGACGATGGTCTTCATCACGCACGACCTTGCAGAAGCGATCAAGCTCGGCGACCGCATTCTCATCATGCGTGACGGCGAGGTCGTCCAGGTGGGTACTCCGGCAGAGATCGTCGCGCAGCCAGCCGACGCCTACGTGAAGGACTTCGTCTCCGACGTCCCCAAGTCGCACGTGCTGACACTGAGATACGTGATGCGCGATCCCCGGCCGCACGACTCGCTCGACGGCCCGGAGATGTCCTCAGACACGATCGTCTGGCAGGCGGCCCGGGCAGCGTTGGCTTCCGACCACCCCGTGCGGGTGATCGACGACGGCAAGCTCGTCGGCATCGTCGACGACGAAGCGATCCTTCGCGTCGTGGTTGCCGAAGAGGACGCCCCCGAGAGCGTGCCCGCATGAGCTCATCCGTCGCGTCGAGCAGGTCAGCGGTCTTCGAGTCGGGAGTCATGGCTTCCGTCCGCCGCCATTCACGCACCTGGATGCTGGTCTCTGTCGTGGCGCTGTGGGTTGCCGTCTGGGCATTCGCGCGGGGTCATGACACCCTCGAGATCTCGAACTCGACGCTCACTGGCGTGCATGACTGGTTCAAGGCGCGCACCGACTGGATCGAGGCCTCCGCGTCCGCGCAGTCCAACATCTTCATCAACGCGATCCGCGACATCGCCGGCGGCTTCAACTCCTTGATCACCTGGCTCCAGCAGCAGTTCACGATCGGCAAGTTTCCACGCCTCGTACCGCAGATCGGCTGGGTTGGTGTGCTGGCTATGGCCATGTGGGTCACGTATGCGATTGCGGGCGGACGAAGCGTCGTGCTGGTGGCCATGTCCTTCCTCGCTTTCGGGGCTCTGGGGTTCTGGGCAGACTCGATCGACACCTTGATCATCACGTTCGTGGCGGTTGTGTGCGCCGTCTTGGTCGGCATTCCGCTCGGAGTCTGGATGGGGCACAGCAAAGCGGTCTCCGCGATCGTCACTCCGGTGCTCGACGTGATGCAGACGATGCCGTCGTTCGTCTATCTGTTGCCTTTCGCCATCCTCTTCGGCATCGGCGCGGCGTGCGCCACGATCGTCACGTTGGTCTATGCGTTACCGCCGGTCATTCGCGTCAGCGCATTCGCGATCAGGAACGTTCCTGAGTCGACGCTCGAAGCCACGACCTCGCTTGGGCAGACACGCTTGCAGCGCCTCAAGGACGTCGAACTGCCGATGGCCAAACGCACGATCATCGTCGGGATCAACCAGACCATGATGGCCGCCCTTGCCATGGTGACGATCGCTGCATACGTGGACGGACCTGGGCTGGGCGGACCGGTGCTCCAGGGCCTCATCCGCGGTCAGCTCGGCTCCTCGTTCGTCGCGGGTCTCTGTATCGTGATCATGGCGATCATGCTCGACCGGACGACGACAGCAGCGAGCGTGCGTGCGGAGACGGCGGCACGGGCGGGCAGCCAGAAGAAGAAGCGGCGCAGGCTGATCCTGGCGGGGGGAGGTGTCCTCACCCTGCTCGCTCTCTATCTCTCCAACACCCGCACGACATACAACGTCTTTCCGGAATCCTGGGACATCGGCACACCGATCCGCGACGCAGTCGACCGCTTCGGAGACTGGCTGACCAGTGACATGTCGAGCTGGACGACGGCACTCCAGGACAAGTTCACGGTCATCCTGCTCAACCCCATGCAGGACCTCATCGCCAACTCCCCCTGGTACGTGACCGGCCTCGCGATCTGCGGCATCGGCTACGCCATCGGTGGGGTGCGCGCTCTCGCGGCGACAGTGGTCTGCCTCGGGGGCATCTACTCCATGGACCTGTGGAACAACTCGATGGTTACTCTGACGTCCGTGCTCGTCGCGACGGTGGTCGTCATGCTGCTCGCAGTCGCCGTCGGCGTCTGGATGGGCCGAAGCAAGGGCGCTGATCGGGTGATCCGTCCCCTCCTCGACGCTGGACAGACGTTGCCACCCTTCGTCTACCTGGTGCCGATTCTCATTCTGTTCGGTTCGAACCGGTTCACCGCGATCACGGCAGGAATCGTCTATGCCGCGCCGGTGGCAATCAAGCTGGTGGCTGACGGGATTCGCAACGTGTCTCCGACGACGATCGAGGCGGCGGAGTCGGCAGGCACAAGCCCCTTCCAGATGATCATGAAGGTTCAGCTGCCGATGGCCCGCGGGTCTCTGTTGCTGGCCGCCAACCAAGGACTCCTCTACGTGCTGTCCATGGTGGTCATCGGCGGAATGGTGGGAGCCGGCGCGCTCGGGTTCGACATCGTGAGTGGCTTCCGCCAGTCCAACAACATCGGCCGGGGCCTCGCTGCAGGTATCTGCATCGTGCTCGTCGGAATCATGCTGGACCGCATCACCACGTATGGTGCCGCCCGTCAGGGTCTGACGGAGTCACGTCGGACGTTGACGCAGCAGCGTCGTAGTCAAACCACGCCGATGGTCGTGGCATGAGCAGAGTCAAGGAGTCGACACAGACCGAGGTCTGGACGAGGAAGAAGGGTCAGATGAGAAGAATTCGGAACCGAGCAGTCATCGGGATCTCCGCGCTGTCCGCGTTTGCAGTGCTCAGCGCCTGCGGGGGGGACACGATCAAGAACTCAGATGCCGGCGGCACTGGAAGCGGGGAGGACTGCGGCGACCTCAGCATGGCGATCAACCCATGGGTGGGCTATGAAGCGGACGCCCATGTGGTGGGCCAGGTCGCCGCGACCCAGCTCGGCTGCACCGTCACCTACAAAGACCTCGACGAGCAGATCTCGTGGAAGGGCTTCGGCACGGGCGAGGTCGACGTGGTGATCGAGAACTGGGGTCATCCCGAGCTGCAGGCGAAGTACATGAAGGCAGCCGGTGGAGACGGCTCTGCGGTCGACCTCGGGCTGACCGGCAACGAGGGGATCATCGGCTGGTATGTGCCGCCGTGGATGGCGGACAAGTACCCCGACATCACCGACTGGCAGAACCTCAACAAGTACTCTGATCTCTTCAAGACCAGCGAGTCCGGCGATCAGGGCACTCTGTATGACGGCGACCCCGGTTTCGTCACCAATGACGAGGCGCTGGTCAAGAACCTCGATCTGAACTACAAGGTGGTATTCGCCGGCAGCGAGACCGCGCTGATCGAGGGTTTCCGCAAGGCCGAGGAGAACAAGACCCCTTACCTTGCATACTTCTATGAGCCGCAGTGGTTCCTGTCTGAGGTGCCTTTGGTCAAGATCGACCTGCCTCCGTACAAACCAGACTGCGACTCCGACCCCGAGCAGGTCGATTGCGACTACCCGGTCTACCACCTGAACAAGGTCGCGTCCTCAGACTGGGCCGACTCAGGCAGCCCGGCTGTGGATCTGGTCAAGAACTTCGGCTGGACGAACGAAGACCAGAACCTCGTCGCCAAGTACATCGCCGAGGACGGTATGGACCCCAACGACGCGGCAGACAAGTGGATCGCCGACAACCAGGACAAGGTGGATGCCTGGCTCGGCAGCTAGCAACGAGCGTGAGCCCACAACCCTGCGAGGTTGTGGGCTCACGACGCCTCAGATCCCGCGGCGGCGCAGCTCCTCGTTGATCGCGGGCACGATCTCGTGCAGGTCGCCGATGACGGCGTAGTGGGCTTTCGTCACCATCGGGGCATCGGGATCGCTGTTGATCGCCAGGATCGTCTTGGCGCCCTGACAGCCTGCCCAATGCTGGATGGCGCCGCTGATGCCACAGGCAATATAGATGTCGGGCGCGATGCGGCTTCCGGTCTGTCCCACCTGCTCGTGGTGCGGGCGCCAACCGAGGCTGGTCACGACCCTTGACACACCCAGCGAGCCGTGGAGCAGCTCCGTCAGCTCGATCAGGTCGTCGAAACCGCTGGCGCTGCCGGCGCCGCGACCGGCACCGACAACGACGCGAGCACCCGTCAGTGCTTCCGTGTCGTCCGCCTCGCCGGCCTCGATCGAGATGACACGGCCCACCACGTCGGCCGCCAGCAGCTCGGGTGTGAGCTCCCGGACCTCCGGGTCGGTGGGCTGGTCCGCCGAGGCCGGCTCGACGGCATGACCGGCAAGCGTGAGCACGGCGGGCGACCCCGTGAGCTGCATGAGCTCGAGCACCGAGCCGCCCATCACCTGCCGCGACACGACGAGCGGTTCGCTGTCGGCTACCGCGACGACGTTCGCCGCCATCGTCGTGTCCAGACGAGCGGCCACGTGGGCCATGATCTCACTGCCACGCGGCGTACCGGCAGCGAGCACGACATCGGCCGAGGACCCGGCAGCCGCGGCCGTCACCGAGGCCGCCCAGCCAGCTGCGGAGTACGACCTGAGATCATCGTGCTGAGCGTGGTCGACGACACTTACGCCCTGATCGCCAAGCTGGGACAGCACGGTGGCACGAACAGGCGGCTCGAGCGGGCCGACAAGAAGGGCCCGCAAGCCCGTGCCACCGGCGCGCTCCGAGAGGTTCCGCGCGAAGGTCAATGTCTCGAGCGAGGTCTCCGTGGCGCCCTGGGAGTCTGTCTCGACCAAGACCAGCGTCACCCCGCTCATTTCGCCACCACTCCGAGGCGGTAGAGCAGGTCGACGACAGCCGGTGCCGCCTCGGGGCCCGCGCCCAGGAGCTCGACCACACTCGGCTGGGCTGGTGGCAGCTCCAGCCTGAGCCGTCCGTTGCCCAACGGAACGACCGGTGAGGCGATCGTGTCGACAGGCGTTCGCTTTGCCATCATCCGGCCCGGGATCGACGGGTAGCGGGGCTCGACGCCGCCTTCTTGCACCGCGATGACGGCGGGCAGCGGAATCTCGAAAACCTCCATGCCTGCGGGTCCCTTGCCTCTCGCGATGGCACGTGCATCGGCGCTCACCTTGACCGTCGAGATTCCGGTGAGGACAGGACGGCCCAGTGCGTAGGCAAGCCGCACGCCGACCTGGAAGTCTCCGGTGTCAGCTGCGTCGTTGCCGACCAGGATCAAGTCGTACGACGTCCCGGCGGCCCCGCGTAGGCGAACCACCTCGGCGATGGCGGTAGCCACGTCGGCAGGTCCGTACGCTCCTGCGTCGGCCTCGATGAGCACCGCAGCCGTGCATCCGACAGCCAGGGCATCGCGGATCTGCTCGATCGCATCCTCGGATCCGAGGGTGAGCACGGTCGCCTCGCCGCCGCTCTCCTTCGCCACCTGGATCGCCATCTCGACAGCACACTCCTCATGCGAGCTCAGGGTGTAGCCGACGTGGCGCGCGTCGATCGACTGTCCATCGTCCGTCAGCACGATCTGACTCGACGTCTCGGGCACCCGCTTGATGCAGACCAGGACGTTCGCCATGCCCCTTACCCCTTGATCCGCTCGTTGGCCGGGTCGAACACGGGAGTCGCGTCCGCGGAGAGCACGGTGACGGGATATCGCTCCTCCATGAAGGACACGGACAGCTCGTTGCCCACGCTGGCATGCGCGGGCGGCAGGTATGCCATCAGCAGGTGCTTTCCGAGCGACGGTGCCGACCCGGCCGTGGTGACGTAGGGGCGATGGCCGTGCTCGTCAGTGAGTACCCCGCCATCGGACGTCAGGATCGGCTCACCACCGAGCATGTAGCGCTTCATGCCGGAGCGGGAAGTGTGGTTGTCCACCGCGAGCGTGCAGAGCACCGACTTCGGGTCCTCGGCACGTTGCTTCAGGTAAGCCTCACGTCCCACGAAGTCGGCCACCTTGACCTTCGGACGCTGCAAGCCTGCCTCAACGATGGAGCGCTCGGAGTCGAGCTCGAACCCGAACGCCCGATAGCTTTTCTCGATCCGTCCGGTCGTTCCGTAGACGCCGATGCCGACCGGCACCGCGCCATGCGGCGCACCGGCCTCGTGAAGCATCTGCCACAGTCGGGCACCCTGCTCGATCGAGACGTGCAGCTCCCAGCCGGGCTCGCCGACGTAGGAGATCCGGGACGCCAGCACCGACATCGAGTCGGTCTCGATGTCCTTGCAGGTGCCGAAGCCGAAGCCGTCATGGCTGATGTCGTCGCGGGTGAGGGACCCGAGGATGGCGCGAGCCTTCGGACCCCACAGGCCGATGGTCGTGTAGGCCGAAGTGAGGTCCACGACCGTCGCCGTGCCGCCCTTCGGCATTCGGTCGGCGAACCATTTGCGGTCCACCATGCCGTGCGCGCCGCCGGTCACGACCCGGAAGCGGTCGTGAGCGAGGCGCATGAAGGTCAGGTCGGAGCGGAAGCCGCCGCGATCGTCGAGAACCGGTGTGTAGACGACGCGTCCCACTGCCACGTCGGCCTGAGCCACGACAATGTGTTGAACGGCGTCGAGAGACCCGGGTCCGACCACGTCGAAGATCGCGAACGCCGACAGGTCGATGATCCCTGCCCGGTCGCGCATCGCCAAGTGCTCTGCGTTGATGACGGGCGACCACCACCGTGAGTCCCATTCGTGCTCGCGTGGCATCACCAAGCCGTCGTACTCGTCCAGAAGGCCAGTGTTCGACTCGTACCACATCGGACGCTCCCACCCGGCCGCCTCGACGAACACCGCGCCCATCGCCACCTCGGCCGCGTGCATGGGCGCGAGTCGCTGACCACGATCGCTGAGGTACTGCTCCGCGGGATGGACGATGCCGTATGTCTTGTTGAAGGCCTCTGCGGTGCGGGCCCGGATGTGTGCACGGGTCTGCTGGTGTGGGTAGAAGCGCGCGATGTCGGAGTGACTCAGGTCGATCTCTGGCACCTCCCCAGTCATCCACTCGGCGACGGCCCGGCCGACACCCGGTCCTTCCTTGACCCAGACGGCGGCGGCCGACCACAGGCCTCCTACCTCGGGCGTCTCGCCCAGAAGCGGTGCCCCGTCGGGGGTGAGAGACAGGAGACCGTTGATGGCGTAGCGGATCTCGGCCAGCTCGTCGCCGAGGATCTCCGGCATCAGCTCGAGTGCCTCCTCCAGCTGCTGGTCGAAGTCGTCCGGCGTGAAGGGCAGCTCGGTGGGGGAGAGCCTTGCCTGCTCGAGTGAAGGAATCTCCTCTGGGTCGTGCAGGATCGGCCGGTGAGCGTACGATCCGACCTCCATGTCGGCGCCGTGCTGCCGCTCGTAGCAGAACGTGTCCATGTCCCGCACGATGGGGAAGGAAATCTCACCCTCCTGGGCGGCGAGCACCGGTACCGGACCCACGCTGATCATCTGGTGGACGGCTGGTGTCAGTGGGATATGCGCGCCGGCCATCCTTGCGATCCGTGGGCTCCACACGCCGCAGGCGATCGCGACCGCCTCGGCCTCGATGTCTCCCGTGCTGGTTCGCACCCGCCGGACGCGTCCGTCCTCGACGTCCAGGCCGATGACCTCCGTCGTGGGTACGACGATCAACGCGCCCATCTCGAGCGCCCGCTCCCGCATCAAGGTGCCTGCCCGCAGAGAGTCGACCACCCCGACGGAAGGCGTCCAGAACGCACCCACGATGGCCCCGGGGTCGAGGTAAGGGACCCGTTCGACAACCTGCTGGGGGGTCACCAGCTCGGACTCGATACCCCATGCCCTGGCCGACGACATCCTGCGTCGCAGCTCCTCCATCCGCTCTGCGGTACGGGCGACCTCGAAACCGCCCGACTCGGTGAACACACCGAGCTCCTTGTACTGCCTCATGCTGTCGAGCGTCAGGTCGGTGATCTCGCGGGAGTGGTCGACCGGGAAGATGAAGTTGGACGCGTGCCCCGTCGAACCGCCGGGGTTAGGGAGCGGGCCCTTGTCGATCTGCACGATCTCCCGCCATCCGAGCCGGGCCAGATGGTAGACGAGGCTGTTACCGACGATGCCGGCTCCGATGACCACGGCTCGGGCGCGATCGGGAACGGGTGCCATCAGCGGTCGCTCAGTCGGAAGATCAGCATCGAGGATGTGTTGCTCATTAAGCAACAACATATCGCAATACGAAACATCATGGCAGAAGCGTGACGCCGGCGGGGCGTCGATGTCAAGATTCTGGGACTGCCCCCAAGCGCAAAGATCCGACCTGGAAGTGGCTGGAGCCACTTCCAGGTCGGATCTTGGTTGCGGGCCGTCAGCCGATCAGGCCGAGGGTCCGCACCGCGTCCCGCTCCTCACCGAGCTCGGCGGTGCTCGCGTCGATGCGGCCGCGCGAGAACTCGTCGATGTCGAGCCCCTGCACGATCGACCAGTCACCGCCGGACGTGGTGACCGGGAACGACGAGATCAGCCCCTCGGGCACGTCGTACGAGCCGTCCGACACGACGGCCATCGACGTCCAGTTGCCGTCGGCCGTGCCGAGCAGCCAGTCCCGGGCGGCATCGATGGTGGCGGAGGCGGCGCTGGCCGCGCTCGACGCGCCGCGGGCCTCGATGATCTCGGCGCCACGCCGCTGCACGGTGGGGATGAACGTGTTCTCCAGCCAGTCCCGGTCGCCGACCGTCTCGGCGGCGTTGGCGCCGCGCACTTCGGCGTGGAACAGGTCCGGGTACTGGGTGGCGGAGTGGTTCCCCCAGATCGTCATCTTCGTGATCTCGTTGACCGAGGCACCGGTCTTGGCGGTGAGCTGGGCGATCGCCCGGTTGTGGTCGAGGCGAGTGAGCGCGGAGAAGCGCTCGCGGGGAATGTCCGGCGCGTTCTCCATCGCGATCAGGGCGTTCGTGTTGGCGGGGTTGCCGGTGACCGCGACCCGGACGTCGTCCGCGGCGTGCGCGTTGAGCGCCCTGCCCTGGACGGTGAAGATCGCCCCGTTCGCCTCGAGCAGGTCACCGCGTTCCATGCCCTTGGTGCGTGGCCGCGCTCCGACGAGCAGCGCCAGGTCGACGCCGTCGAACAGCACGTCTGCGTCGTCGCCGATCTCCACTCCCGCGAGCGCCGGGAACGCGCAGTCGTCGAGCTCCATCACGACCCCCTCGAGGGTCTGCAGCGCCGGAGCGATCTCGAGCAGCCTCAGCTCGATCGGGGTGTCCGGGCCGAGTAGGGACCCGCTCGCGAGGCGGAACAGCAGGCTGTAGCCGATCTGGCCGGCGGCGCCGGTGACGGCGACCTTGACGGGGGAGGTGCTCACGTTGGTGCCCTTCGCGCGGAGACGATGCCGACCCGGTGACGGTATCAGCGCGCTCTCCTGCCGGCGCCTTGCCTACGCTGGGCCAGGTGGCGACCCCTGACTTCGTCTTGAGGCTGCGGGAGAAGATCGGGCATGACCTGCTGCCGATGGCCGGCGTGACGGGTGTCGTTCTCGACGACGAGGGCCGGGTTCTCCTCAACCAGCGCAGTGAGAACGGACGTTGGAGTCTGCCGAGTGGCATCCTCGAGCCGGGAGAGCAGCCGGCCGCGGCGGTCGTTCGCGAGGTCGAGGAGGAGACGGCGGTCTTCGTCTCGGTGAGGGCGCTCACGAGCGTCTGGATGCAGCCCGCCCGGGCTTATGCGAACGGCGACAACGTCCAGTTCCTCGATCTGTGCTTCCGCTGCCGCCCGCTCGGCGGTGCGGCCCGGGTGAACGACGACGAGTCGACCGACGTCGGATGGTTCGACCCGGCCGATCTCCCCACCAGCGTCAGCCGAGCCTCGCGCCTGAAGCTGGACCGCGCGCTGAGGTTCGAGGAGACAACCTGGTTTGTGTGAGACCCGGACGCGTGAGGGTCGGTTGTGGCCATCCGCTGGTCTGACATATCTTGATGTCGAGCAATTCTGTACGCCGACCGCGGGAGCACGGCTGATGGCCAAGATCACGGTGACCACCCCCATCGTCGAGCTCGACGGCGACGAGATGACCAGGATCATCTGGCAGTTCATCAAGGACCGCCTCATCCACCCGTACCTCGACCTCGACCTGGAGTACTACGACCTGGGTATCGAGCGGCGCGACGCGACCGGTGACCAGGTCACCGTCGATGCCGCGAACGCGATCAAGACGCACGGCGTGGGCGTGAAGTGCGCGACGATCACCCCGGACGAGGCCCGGGTCGCGGAGTTCGGCCTCAAGGAGATGTGGAAGTCGCCCAACGGCACCATCCGCAACATCCTCGGCGGCGTCATCTTCCGCGAGCCGATCGTCATCTCCAACATCCCGCGGCTCGTCCCGGGATGGACCAAGCCGATCGTGATCGGCCGTCACGCCCACGGTGACCAGTACCGCTCGCAGAACTTCGTGGTGCCCGGTCCGGGCACGGTGACGATCAGCTACGCGCCGAGCGACGGCGGGGAGCCCATGGAGTTCGAGGTGGCGAAGTTCACCGGTGGTGGCGTGGCCATGGCGATGTACAACTTCGACGACTCGATTCGAGACTTCGCGAGAGCTTCGTTCCGCTACGGCCTCGAGCGCGACTTCCCCGTCTACCTCTCGACGAAGAACACGATCCTCAAGGCCTACGACGGCCGCTTCAAGGACCTGTTCGCGGAGGTCTTCGAGTCGGAGTTCAAGACCGACTACGAGGCGGCCGGGCTGACCTACGAGCACCGGCTGATCGATGACATGGTGGCGGCCGCCCTGAAATGGGAGGGCGGCTACGTCTGGGCCTGCAAGAACTACGACGGTGACGTGCAGTCGGACACGGTCGCCCAGGGGTTCGGGTCACTCGGCCTGATGACGTCGGTTCTGATGACCCCCGACGGCTTGGTCGAGGCAGAGGCCGCCCATGGCACCGTGACGCGGCACTATCGTCAACACCAGCAGGGCAAACCCACGTCGACCAACCCGATCGCGTCGATCTTCGCCTGGACCCGCGGGCTCGAGCAGCGCGGCAAGATGGACGCCACCCCCGATGTCGTCGAGTTCGCGCAGACCCTCGAACGGGTCTGTGTGGAGACCGTCGAGGAGGGCAAGATGACGAAGGACCTCGCAATCCTGGTCGGCCCGGACCAGCCGTGGCTCACCACGGAGGAGTTCCTTGCCGCGCTCGACGACAACCTCGGCAGGGCCATGTCCGTCTGACCCTGCGCGTGGGGCTGGGCCGCACGGACCCACCCCGTCAGCTGGAACCCTCCCCATCCGGCCAATCGGCGTTCGTCTAAGGCGCCTCGTCAGCGGCTTCGTACAGATAGGGATTCCTGCCGATGTGGCGACCACCCTTAGCCGGGCATCGTCGAGGACATCAGCAGAAGCCTACGAAGGAGCAGACCATGTCGATGGATGGGTTGATCGCCGAGCTGTACCTCGAGTCCGAGGTCGAGTTCCGTCGCGAGCAGGCGGCCCGGGAGTACCGCCACCGTGCCCCGAGCCAGCCGCGGCGTCACCCGCGGTGGACGCCGGGCCGCCGCATCTGGGGCCGGTACCACCACCGCCGCCCCGCCGTGAGCTGACGTGCTCACCCAGGAGGCGCCGGTTGCCAGACCGTCGGTGCCAGACCTGTCGGTGGTAGGCGCCATGATGGCGGGTATGCCGCCCGAGGTCGCCCTGAGCCCGTTGGTCGGGAGAGCGGAGACCCTCCGCCTGCTCGCCGATGCTGTCGGGCTCGGTGGCGACCCGGGAGGCACGGTGCTGGTCAGTGGCGACGCCGGTGTCGGGAAGAGCCGGCTGCTCGCCGAGCTGGCGGGCCAGGCCACGGATGTCGGCTGGCGAGTCCTCATCGGACACTGCCTCGACTTCGGCGACAGTGCCCTTCCCTACCTGCCCTTCAGTGAGGCGTTCGGCAGGCTGGCAGCCGAGTCGCCCGACCAGGCGCGCGCCCTCGTCGAGCTCAGTCCGGTCATCGACCGCCTGCTGCCGACGCGCCGTACCCTCTCCGGGCCCGACTCCTCCTCCAACGCCGAGCCGACCGACCGGGCAGCGATGTTCGACGCGGTGCACCAGACGCTCGTGCAGCTGTCGAGAAGCGCGCCGCTGCTGCTCGTGGTCGAGGACGTCCACTGGGCCGACCAGTCGACGCGTGAGCTGATCACCTTCCTCTTCACCCGTCCCGCTACGCCTGCCCTCGCCGTCGTGGCGTCGTACCGAAGCGACGACCTCAACCGCCGCCATCCGCTGCGACCGGTGCTGGCGGAGTGGCACCGGCTGCCGACCGTCAGCCGGGTCCACGTCGACCGGCTGGCGGAGCCGGACGTGCGGTCACTCGTCGCGTCGCTGCAGTCGCGGACCCTTCCCGAGCGCGAGGTGCAGCGCATCGTGGCCCGGGCCGAGGGGAACCCGTTCTTCGCGGAGGAGCTGGTCGCGGTGGCCGGCGAGTGCGACGGCGCGCTGCCGGCCGAGCTGGCCGACCTGCTGCTGGTCAGGCTGGAGCGGCTCGACGACGTCGGCCGGCTCGCGGTCCGGGCGGCGTCGGTCGCCGGGCGCCAGGTCTCCCACGACCTGCTCGCCTCGGGCTCGGGGCTGCGGGGCACGGACCTCGACCTCGCGCTGCGCGCCACCGTCGACGCCAACGTGCTGGTGCCGGTCGGCGGGGACGGCTACGCCTTTCGGCACGCCCTTCTCGGCGAGGCGGTGTACGACGACCTCCTCCCTGGTGAGCGCGTGCGGCTGCACGCCGCCTACGCGAAGGCGCTGGCCGGGCGTGACTCTACCGGCACTGCCGCGGAGCTCGCCCGGCATGCCCGGGCGGCACACGACCTCGCGACCGCGACCCGGGCCAGCGTCCGGGCCGGAGACGAGGCCATGACGGTCGGGGGGCCCGACGAGGCGGCCAAGCACTATGAGCAGGCGCTGGAGCTGCTCGCAGACCCGGAGGTCGCGCTGGCGGTGAGCGCTGAGGACGGAGCAGGCGGTGCCATCGACCAGGTGGACCTGGCGATGCGGGCGTCCGCGGCTGCGGTGTCCGCGGGGCACCTGTTCCGGGCGCTCGCACTCGTCCAGGACCAGCTCGGCTCCCTGTCGCCCGACGCCGACCCCACCGACCGAGCTCGACTGCTTTACGCGGTAGCGAGCACCGCGATGCTGACCGACAACAGGGTGGATGTGCTCGCCTTGACCACGGAGGCGATGGAGCTGCTCCCGGCCGGCGCGGCGACCGCCCTGCGGGCACAGGTGCTGACGGTGCACTCGCGCGTCACTGCCAACCGCGCGCGCGGGGACGAGGCCGCCCGATGGGCCGGGGAGGCCCAGGCGATCGCGCGGGGTCTCGGACGCCTCGACATTGCCGCCGACGCGGCCACCACGCTCGCCCGGCTGGAGCGAACGGCTGACCCCGAGGCGTCCCAGGCGGCGCTCCTCGCGGCGATCGCTGAGGCGCGCTCCGGCGGGGTGGTCATGGCCGAGCTGCGCAGCCTCTACGACCTGGCGGGGCTCCACTACGAGATGGGGCGACTGCCGCAGGCCCTGGAGGCGTATCGGCTGACCTGGCAGCGGGCCGGCCAGGCGGGGATCCCCTGGGGTCCGTATGGTCTCGACGCCCGCGCGATGGCTGCCGTCGTCGCCCACGTCAGCGGTGACTGGGACCTCGCCGACCACCTCGTCGACATGACGGGCGAGTCGCCACCGGAGCTGGCGGAGGCTCTGCTGGCGTCGATCGGCCTCGAGATCGCCGCGGGTCGGGGTGGCCGGGAGTGGCTCGACGTGCTGACGCGGGTGCGACCGTGGTGGCCGCGCGACGGCCTCGTCGCGATCGTCAGCGGCTGCGCCGCGATCGAGCTGCACGGCCAGGCGGGTGACCTGGGTGCCGCTGAGGGGGTGCTTGCGGACGTCGTCGCCGACGTGTCGACGCTGTGGCAGACCTCCAGCTGGCAGGCCCAGATCCGCCTGAACACCCTGCTGCTCGGCCAGCTCGGCTCGGTGGCGACCCACGCGAGCGGCTCGGAGCGCGCAGTCCTCGCCCATCGTGGCGAGGCGCTGGCCGCGGTGACAGCAGAGGTGGCCGCGCAGAATGTCGCGCGAGGCCGTGGGTTCGGTCCCGAGGGTGCCGCCTGGCTGGTGCGGGCCGAGGCCGAGCAGGCCCGGCTGCGCTGGCTTACCGGCGTCGAACCGGACCCGCGAGCCGAGCTGGTCGAGCGGTGGCAGGCGGCGGTGCGCGCTTTTGATCGGTTCGGTCACGCCTACGAGACCGCCCGCTCACGGGTGCGGTTGGCCGCGGTCCTGCGGGCCACTGGCCGCGCTGCCGACGCGGCGGAGGAGATCTCCCGGGCCCGCACGGTGGCGACCACGCTTCGGTCCGAGCCGCTGCTTGCCGAGCTGCGTGGGCTCGGCACCCGGGTGGGCCAGGCTCGTCAGCCGGCCTCGTCACCGCGGGACGCTCCGCTGACACCGCGGGAGGAGGAGGTGCTGGCGCTCGTCGCCGTCGGCCGCAGCAACGGTGAGATCGCCCGCGGCCTGTTCATCAGCGCGAAGACCGTCAGTGTCCACGTCTCCAACATCATGGCCAAGATGGGCGCGGCCAGCCGGACGGAGGCGGTTGCCGTCGCCCGCCGCCAGGGTCTGCTCAGCGAGCCGAGCGCCGAGCGCCGGCCGCCGGCGTAGCCGGCCACACATCTGGGGTCGCCCACCCGGACCCGTCGAACGCGCGTCGTACCCGGTCGCGGACCGCGGCCACCTCGCCCAAGCGGCACAGCGCGATGGCCGACCCGCCGAAGCCGGCGCCGGTCATCCGGGCCCCTAGTGCCCCGGCAGCCAGGGCGGCATCGACGGCCGTGTCGAGCTCCGGGCAGGACACGTCGTAGTCGTCGGCCAGGGAGCGGTGGGATGCGGTGAGGAACGCCCCGATGTCCTCCGGATGGTCGGCGCGGAGCACGGCAACCACGTCCCTCACGCGCTGGATCTCGCTGACCACGTGGTGGGCTCGGCGGCGCAGCAGGGGGTCGGTCAGCCCGATCACCTGCTGGAGTGTCGCGTCGGCGAGCCACTCGACGCCGAGCGCGGTCGTTGCCTCGGCACAGGCGGCGCGGCGGTCGGCGTACGCGCCATCGGCGACGGCGTGCCGGACCCGCGTGTCGATGACGAGCACCGTGAGACCGGCGGCCGCCAGGCGGAGCGGCACTTGCTCGGTGTCGAGCGTGCGGCTGTCCAGCAGCAGGGCGTGGTCAAGCTCGCCGAGCATGACGGCGAGCTGGTCCATCGGTCCACAGGGCACCCCGACGAACTCGCGCTCGGCCCTGAGGGCGAGCATCGCAATCTCACGCGCCGTGAGACTCGTCCCCATGATGTCGCCGAGGGTGCCCAGCACGCCGCACTCGATGGCGGCCGACGACGACAGCCCCGCCCCGGTCGGGAGGGTGCTGGTGATGTCGATGTCCAGACCGGTCGGTCGATGTCCGGTTGCCTGGGTGAAGGCCCAGATGGCACCTGCGACGTACCGCTCCCATCCGTCGACCTCACCGGGACGTGCCTCCGGCGGAAGCTCCGCCGGCTCGAGCTCCGTTGACCGTACGACGATGCGCGAGTCGGTGCGCCGCTCGATGGCGACCTCGGTACGGCGGTCGATGGCGAACGGAAGGACCGGACCTCCGACGTAGTCGACGTGCTCGCCGATCAGGTTCACCCGTCCGGGAGCCGACCAGGTCGCCATCTGCCCATCCTCCCGTACGGCTCGAGCACGCGACGACATCGGAGGCCGAGGTCACGGGTCGGGGTAATGGGGTCACGGGGTCACGGGGTCACGGGGTCACCGAACCGTAAGGGTTTTTCGGACCATGAGCGACTAGCGTCGAAGCGACAAGGTGGTGGTGACCGTGACAGAGATGATGCGCAGCACGGTGTTCGTCAGCGTCCTGCTGGCCGGCGTGGTGGGAGCGTTGGCAGTGCTTTACGTCGGCATGCGGATGGCGGCCGGTCGCGTGGAGGCACGCGAACGCGGGGCCGTGGCCGCGAGGTCGGCTGAGCAGGCGGCGCCGCCCACGTCCCGCCAGGACTCCACGGACTAGCCTGACGCGCTGGGTCAGCCGCGCCACTCGCCGGCGGGCATGTCGAAGCGAAGCAGGTCGACGACGTAGGCGTGGCGGTGGCGTGGGCGCGCCGGTCGCGGCCGGAGTCGGTGAAGCCGGTGTCGCCTATGGTCGGGGCATGGAGCCGCACCAGCTGTCGAAGGTCGACGCGCGGCGGATCGCGCTCCGGGCGCAGCTGCTCGACGAGCCGCGGCCGACCGACCTGCTCGAGGTCGTGCGACACCTGGCCTTGGTGCAAGTCAACCCGACGAGACCCATCGCGCCGAGCGCCGACCTCCTCCTGTGGAGCCGGCTCGGGTCGTCGTACTCGCCGGACGAGCTGACAAAGCTGGTCGACGACGGCTCACTCATCGAGTACAAGATGACGGTCCGGCCGAGCGAGTACATCTCGCTGATCCGCGCCGACATGGCGGACTGGCCGGGCCGCGGCCAACTGCCTGAGTGGCAGTACGACAACGCGGACTGGGTGCGGGCCAACGACGCCTGCCGCCGTGACATCCTCGAGCGGCTGCGCCAGGACGGCCCGCTGCCGGCGCGCGAGCTGCCGGACACCTGCGCGGTGCCGTGGAAGTCATCGGGCTGGACGAACCACAAGAACGTCCTGCGCCTGCTCGAGTTCATGGTCTACCGCGGCGAGGTGGCAACCGTGGGCCGCGAGGGCGGCGAACGCATGTGGGATCTCGCCGAGCGCGTCTACCCCGACGACCCGATCGTGCCATCGGAGGAGGCGAAGCGGATCCGCGACGAGCAGCGGCTGCGGTCTCTCGGCATCGCACGCGCGAAGGGGCCGGTGTGCGGCGTCGAGCCCAGCGACGCCGGTGACGCCGGCGAACCCGCCGTCGTCGAGGGCGTCCGCGGCCAGTGGCGCGTCGACCCCACCCTGCTCGACGAGCCCTTCACCGGCCGAGCCGCCCTGCTCTCCCCCTTCGACCGGGTCATCTCCGACCGCAAACGGATGCTGGATCTCTTCGAGTTCGACTACCAGCTCGAGATGTTCAAACCCGCCGCCCATCGCCGCTGGGGCTATTACGCCCTGCCGGTCCTGTACGGCGACCGGCTCGTCGGCAAGCTGGACGCCACTGCCAACCACGACGCCGGCACCCTCGACATCCACGCGCTCTACGAGGACGCGCCCTTCACCAAACGGATGAGGAGCGCTGTCGACGAGGAGATCGACGACTTGGCGCACTGGCTTGACCTGCGCACCTGACGCACCCCGTCGAGGTCCTTCCGCGGTCGACAGCTCCTAGCCCGGACGTTGGCAGTGCTCGCCCTGGGTCAGCCCCGCCACTCGTCGGCGAGGATGTCGAAGCGGAGCAGATCGACGACGGAGCCGTCGCGGAGGCGGTAGGCGCGCCGATCGCGGCCGGTCTCGGTGAAGCCGCAGGCCCGGGCAACCGCCTGCGAGGCCAGGTTGCCGTCTCCGGCCCCAAGGCTTACCCGGTTCAGGCCGAAGCCTCCATCATCCGCGGAACGAAACCCTTGGGCCAGTGCCAACCGGACAGCGGCGCCGGCGAGACCGCGACCCCGCGCGTCCGGGTGGGTGCGGTAGCCCACCTCGGCCGACTCGTGGTCCAGGCCGGCGAAACCGAACAGGTTGAGACCTCCGACGTACTCGTCGGTCGCGGCATCGGTGATCGCCCACTCGACGGCCTGGCCGAGTGACGGTGCGAGTCCGGAGGTGCGCACCCGGGTCCGGAAGGACTCCATGTCACGAGGAAGCGGGATGTCGGCCAGCCAACGCTCCGACTCAGGGTCGAGGACTGTCTCCAGGAAGCGCTGCTCGTCCGTGAGTGCCAGGGGTCGGAGCGCAACCCGACCATCGGTCAGCTTCGGGTGGTCGAGCCAGCGGGTCTTCGGGTCTCGATCATCAGTGGCGAGCAGGGAGCCAGTCCAGGAGTCCAGCAGCGCGCCCCGTTGAGGCTGCGTGCGGCGTAGCGATCCGTCGAAGCGAAAGCCGTTGCGCCAGGCAACCCGCCACGACGCGATGTTGCCGGCAATGCAGCTCCATCCGAGGCGCTGGACGCCCCTCTGCTCGAACGCCCAGTCCGCGACGAGACGCACTGCCGTCGTCATGACTCCGCGGCCGCGCGCTGCGGGATGGTTGCCGAACGCGACATGGGCGAGACCGGGAACGCCCTTGTGGCGCAGCTCGACCGTCCCTGCGAACTTCGACGATCCAGACCCCTCCGGCACCTCGATGGCGAACGAGCACGTCGTCCCGTCGTCCCAGAGAGACGCCCGGCTTGCGACGAAGGCGACCGCATCCTCCCTGGAGTACGGCACCGGGACCAGCGTGAAGCGCTGCATCTCCTCGTCGCGGCACTGCTCGGTGATCGCGTCGACGTCGCCCGGCCGGTGCGCACGCAACGTCACCCGGCCGTCAGTAAGGACGGGAACATCGTCTGGAAACCTCACCGGACCACCTGCCGAGCGAGCCACTCGTCCCGCAGCAGGTCGAAGAGCAGCATGTCGACAACCGACCCGTCACCGAGCCGCTCCGACCGGCGCTCGCGGCCCGACTCGGTCATGCCGTGGGCGCGCGCCACGTGCTGGGAGGCCGGGTTCGACTCCGCCGCCTTCAGGAACACCCGGTCCACGCCGAGCCCCCCGTCCTCCGCATCGAGGAACGCGTGCCGGATCAGCAGGCCGACTGCCTCGGTCGTCACACCGCGGCCCCGCGCGTCCGGGTGCGCCCAGTAGCCGATCTCCGCCTCCCGCCGGCCCATCCGCGGCAGACCGATGTTCCCGAGGTGCCGGCCGGTCGCCGGGTCGGCCATGGCCCAGGAGACCCCGGTGCCGAGCGACGCGTGCTCCGCGTTGCGGACGAGGTAGTCCACCGCATCCTCGGTGGTGTAGGGGTCCGGCAGGAACGGCAGGAAGCGCCGCGAGCGTGGGTCACGGCACCCGCTCACGATGCTTGCCACGTCGTCCTCGCGGAGCGCTCGCAGCATGACGCGCTTCCCGACGATCGTCGGCGTCTCGAGCCATGGCGTCTTCGGCAGGCGGCTGTCGTCGCGGTGCAGGCTCGCGACCCAGGCGTCGGGATACTCACCCCGGTGGTCCAGCCAGCGTCGTACCGTGCCACCGAACGTGAAGCCGGTCTTCCACGCGATCCGCCGGGATGCGATATTGCCCCGGTTGGCCCACCAGATCACGGTCTCGAGGTCACGGGACTTGAAGCCCCAGTCGAGGAGGAGGCCGACCGCCGTCGTCATCACACCGCGGCCACGAACGGCCGGGTGGGCACCGAAGGCGAGCTCGGCCCGCCGGCTGCCCTCGTTCCGCAGCGACAGGGTGCCGCTGTAGCGGCGCTCCCCACTCGGGTGCGTGGTCTCGATCGCGAACCCGAACTCGGAGTCCGACTCCCACCCCGTCGGCATCGCGGTGCCGACGAAGTCCCGCGCCTGCTGCATGCCGTAGTCGAGCGGCACCGTGGTCCACCGGACCGATGTCGGGTCGATGCTCTGCTCGACGGCGGCTTCGGCGTCCTCGATGCGGTGGGCGCGCAGCGTGACGTCGCCGTCGGTGAGAGTGGGTACGTCGGCTGGGAACCTCATCGACCAACACTGCCGGGTAGCGCCGCCGGGCTCAACCCGATTACCCGGCCGCCCGATACGCTGAGCGCCTATGGACCAACAGGTGCCGCATCGTCAGGTGGCGCAATGACCGGGGTCGTCCTCGATATCGTGCTGGTCAGCATCTTCATCCTGATCAGTGGCTACTTCGTCCTCTCCGAGATGTCGTTGGTGTCGCTGAGGGAGAGCCAGGCGAGGAGACTCGAGGGTCGCGGCAGGCGAGGAACCGCGGTCGCCAGCCTCAACGCGGACCCGAACCGCTTCCTGGCCAGCGTCCAGGTCGGTGTGACGCTCGCCGGCTTCTTCTCGGCCGCGTTCGGCGCCGCGACGCTCGCGGAGAAGCTGGCACCGGTCGTCGCGGACTGGGGAGTGTCGCGCGGCGCGGCCGACGTCGTCGCGCTGATTCTCATCACGCTGGTGATCTCCTACTTCTCGCTGGTGATCGGAGAGCTCGCGCCGAAGCGGCTCGCCCTGCAGCGTGCCGAGTCGATCGCGCTCGCGGTGGCGCCGACGGTCGACCGCATCGCCAAGCTCGCACGGCCGGCGATCTGGGTGCTCTCGGCATCCACGAACGTCGTCGTACGCCTCCTCGGGGGGGACCCGCACGGGCGCCGGGAGCAGGTCACCGACGCTGAGATCCGCGAGCTCGTGTCGGGCTCGGCCACGCTCGGCCACGAGGAGCGACAGATCGTCGAAGAGGTCTTCGAAGCGGGTGACCGGCAGATCCGCGAGGTCATGGTGCCGCGGACCGAGGTCGACTTCATCGACGGGGAGACCCCGGCTTACCGGGCTGCCAAGGAAGCCCTCGTCCGTCCGCACTCGCGCTACCCCGTGATCGGCGAGTCCTCGGACGACATCCTCGGTTTCGTCCACGTGCGTGACCTGCTGAACCCGAACGTGGCCGGCCGATCCGTGCGCGTGAAGGACATCGTCCGCGACGTCCTGATGCTTCCCGACACCCGCCGGCTGCTGTCGGCGCTGTCCGACATGCGGCGCGAAGGTGTGCACATGGCGATCGTGGCCGACGAGTACGGCGGCACGGCGGGCATCGTCACGATGGAGGACCTCATGGAGGAGCTGGTCGGCGACATCCGGGACGAGTACGACGTCGACGAGCCCGAGACGACCCGATCGCTCACCGGCGAGCTCGAGGTGGACGGCCTGCTGAACCTCGACGACTTCAAGGACGAGACCGGGCTGGTCCTCCCCGACGGTCCGTACGAGACCGTGGCGGGCTTCATGGTGCAGCAGCTGGGCCACGTGCCGCAGGTAGGCCACACCATTTCGTTCGACGGCTACTCGCTCACGGTGGTCGATGTGGATGGCAGGCGGATCTCGCGGGTCAAGGTGACCGCGTCGGCAGCGTCAGTTTCTGCGACGGACGAGGAGCCGCACGGACACGCCTGAGCCGGGCCCCTTCACTCCGGGTCGTCAGCGCTGCCGCACCCGCTGCCACGTCCGCCCCTCGTCGACTGAGACGACCACACCGCCCTGGCTGTACAGATAGAGCCATTGCTCGCCGCTTGCGCTAAGCGTCGCGGACAACAGGACGCCGCTGCCGCCAAACGTGCCAGGACCTGTGACGGTAACCCGGTGGAATGACGTCCAGGCGGTGGAGTCGCTCTCATAGAGGCCGCGGCTCACGGCGCAGCCGCTGTCGAAGTGGTAGACGTACCTGAGAAGGTTTCCGTCCGGCGTGACGGCCGTCCACTGGACCACGCAGCTCTGCAGGTCACTGGTGTGGATGACCTGCCAGCTGGCACCGTTGTCAGTGCTCTGGAGCAGGCCGCGGGAGTCGATAGCCCCAAACCTCTGGACTACGGCCAACCTGCCGGGGTCGCCGCTCTCGATGACGTCGAGCAGGAGCCCGCCGGGTGGCGAGAAGGGTCTCCGCCACGTGGCGCCGCCGTCTGGCGAGCTCACGATCTCTGTCGTGTCGAGGATCCCCCACAATGTCTGGGCGCCGTGCTGATAGAGGTGCAGGAATCTGTAGTCGTGGTAGGGGATGGGAAGGGGGTGGGAGGACAGGTTCTGTGGGTCGACCGCGACGTAGTCGGGCTCGGGGAAATTGACCCAGTTCCCGACAAGTAGCTCGCCAGGCTTCAGGGGCGAGGTCTGGGACGACTCCACGATCTCTTGCGTCGATCCGGAGGCTGACACCATCGCGAGCTTCCCCGAGACCTGGCGGATGACGAACGTGTCACCGCTGACCCAGATCACGTCTGTCAGCCAGCGGACCTGCACGTACCGCGCAGTCGCAAAGTCGTCATCGGTCAGGGCGACGGCTTCGACGTGCTTGTTGCACGAGAACGTCGTGCAGAAGGCCCAAGCAGAAGCTTTCACATCGGGATCCTCGGGAGAGGTGAGGAGCCGCTGGTTCCCTGCCCTGGAGTTCTGGACGATCTGCTTGGCTCTCCGATCCTGTGCGGACGGCGTGTGCGGCGAGGGCGAGGGGACGGGTCCGGTCGACGTCAACGTCGGGCCTGGGTGCACCGGCCCGGTCTGGTCGCTCGCTACGGACTGGAGGCCGACGGCGACCACGCCCGCGACGGCCACCAGCACGCATCCGGACGCCACGAAGGCGGCCCGGCGCCGACGCTTCGACGTGCTGACCAGGAGGTTGAAGTCCGGCGCGGTCACGTGTCGCCCAGCCTCTCGGGCAAAGCTGTCGAGCCGGTCGTGGTCAGACATGCTTGGACTCCTCGTGGTCTGACAAGAGCTTGGCGAGCATGTTGCGTCCTTTGACGAGCCGGGTCTTGACCGTTCCCTCGGGAACTCCCAGCTGACGAGAAATCTCGGCCGTCGTCTGATCGGCAATGTGGTGGAGTGTGACGACGAGGCGGAGGTCGTAGGGAATCTTCCGCAGTGCAGCCACCAGGGCGACGTGGTCGGGCGACAGGTCGAGCGTCGCCACCGCACCAGGAATCCTCGGCATGATCTTGCGGAAGACGCTGTTGTGACGCCATCGATTGCGGAGATGGTTGAGGGCAACGGTCCGCAGCCACGCCTCTTGGTTGGCGAGCTTCTCGAAGCGCGAACCCTGGCCGATAGCCTTGACGAAGGCCTCCTGTACCGCGTCTTCCGCGTCGCCCGGGTCTCCGCACACGGCCAGCATCTGGATGACGAGCCTGCCGTAGGAGGCGTCATACACCTCACGGACGAACTGCTTGTCGCTCATTAACTCGTCCCTCGCACGATGTCATCCTCCAGGTGTCGGTCGTCCTCGGCCTACTCCCATACGACACCTGAGCAGGTGCCTCGGTTGTCGAGCATCGTGCACGACCGGACACCGGGTAACCCGTGTTTCGGGGGGTTGCAGGGCGTGATTCGCGGGTCATGCGGTGTCCGGTCGACGTGGTGGGTGGGGACTAGGTGTTGGGCGGCTACTTGGTCTGGAGGGCGTGGACGAGGGCGCGGGCGGCGTGCAGGGCGTGTGCGCGGTCGCTGGACCGAGGGTCATGACTTCGCCAACTCTGCGGGGTTGTCGAGAAGCTGATGACGACATAGGTCCACCTGCCGAACTCGAACACGACGACCTCGCCCCAGATGTCGGTTCCGATGACGGATCCAGACACTCCGTTCAAGGTGACTGACCCGAGGTTCCTGACGCCAGGCAGCCGGAACCGGTCCAGGCTGGAGCTGACCTGCAGGAGGCGGTCGTGATAGGGCCCGGCAACGGTGGCTCCGCCCTGGCCGTGATCTGCCCCGGGATTCCTGACCCCGATGCGCTTCATCAGGGCGATCAGGTCGGCGGCGTACTTGTCGTTGGGGTTGTAGAACGACGTAGGGCTCTTGCTCGGATCGGTGTGGGTCGGCCGGGTCGGCGCCGTCGGCGTGGTGGTAGTCACCGAGGGAGACGGCTGCGTCGGCGGGATTGGTGCGCTCTGGTCGGCGTACACACCGCGGACGCCCACGAACATGACACCGACGGCGAGAACGGCGGCTGCTCCGCCCGCGCCCGAGGCGATGGCACGCCGACGCCGCCCGCGGCGGGCGAGCTCGGCGAACTCCGCTGCGTGGCTCGCCGACTCCGCCCGCCTGGCGATGTCCTCGAGCCGAGGGTCAGGCATGAGGTTCCTCCTCGTGGTCGCCGAGTGCGATGGCCAGCGCGGCGCGGCCGCGGGAGAGTCGAGCCTTGATGGTGCCGACCGGGACGCCGAGGGTCGAAGCGACCTCCGCGACCGGGCGGTCGGCGAGGTGGTGCAGGACGATCGCCTCGCGCTGGCTATCCGGTAGAGCGCGGAGCGCCGCCATCAGGGCGAGGTGCTCCGCCGTCAGGTCGGGTGCCTGAGCCGGCTGCGGGATCTTGTGCTGGAGCCCGGCGTACGTCTTCATGCGCCGCCACCGGCTGTGGTGGATGTTGAGGGCGACCCGTCGCAACCAGGCCTCGGGGCTCTCGGTTCGGCGGAACGTCCGCGCGTGGGCCACGGCCCGGACGAATGCCTCCGAGACGATGTCCTCGGCGGTGGCGAGTTCTCCGCACACCAGGTAGAGCTGACCGACGAGCCGACGGTAGGACGCGGTGTAGACCTCCTCGACGAACTCCTCGTCACGCACGCACACCCCTTCTCGACGGTCATGCTGTCACGAGATTCGACTCCCGAGCGGGCCGTGAGGTTGCATCGGCAGCTTTGGCACAATGGCGCTCGTGACTGCAGCGTCGTCGACCAACATCCCTGTGCGCCCCCGTGTGTTGTCAGGCATCCAACCCACAGCGGATTCTTTCCACCTTGGCAACTACCTAGGAGCTCTTCGGCAGTGGGTGGCCCTGCAGTTCGACCACGAGGCCTTCTACTGCGTCGTCGACCTGCACGCGATCACGGTCGATCAGGATCCCGAGGTGCTGCGGAGCCGGTGCCTGGGATCGGTGGCTCAGCTGCTCGCGATGGGGCTAGATCCCAAGCAGTGCACGTTGTTTCTCCAGTCGCACGTGCCGGAGCACGCTCAGCTCGCCTGGGTGCTCGGGTGTATGACGGGGTTCGGCGAGGCCGCCCGGATGACTCAGTTCAAGGACAAGTCCGCGAAGGGTGGACTGGACCGGTCCACGGTCGGGCTCTTCACCTATCCGGTGCTCCAGGCCGCAGACATCCTGCTGTACAAGGCCGATCGAGTTCCCGTGGGGGAGGACCAACGCCAACACCTCGAGCTCACCCGCGACCTCGCCGGGCGTTTCAACCGCCGCTTCGGCGAGACCTTTGTGCTGCCGTCGCCCTACATCCTCAAGGAGACGGCGAAGGTCGGCGACCTCCAGGCACCGACGTCGAAGATGAGCAAGAGCGCCTCTTCTCCCGCCGGCATCGTCGAGATCCTCGACGAGCCGGCGCGCTCGGCCAAGAAGATCCGATCCGCCGTCACCGACTCCGGACGCGAGGTGTTGTTCGACGAGGAGCAGAAGCCAGGGATCTCGAACCTGCTCACGATCTTCGCCGCTCTCAGCGGCCGCTCGGTCGACGACATCGTCACCGACTACGACGGCCGCGGTTACGGTGATCTGAAGAAGGACCTGGCGGCTCTCGTGGAGGACTTCGTGACGCCGCTTCGCACCCGCACCATCGAGCTGCTCGACGACCCGGCCGAGCTGACGGCGATCCTCGCCGACGGGGCTGCACGGGCCCGGGAGGTGGCGAGCGCGACGCTCGCCGATGCCTATGCCCGGATCGGGTTCGTGCCGGGCGTGTGAGGCCGACAGCGCGTCATGGGTGAGCGCTAGTCTCGGGCGGATGACCACGATCGGCGTCGCGATTGCGGTCCCCGAGCCGTGGGCAGGGGAGCTCCAGCGTCACCGCGCCTCGTTCGGCGACCCGATGGCCGAGGCGATCCCCGCCCACGTGACACTCGTCCCGCCTACGGTTGTCTCGGGCGGGCTGGACGCCATCGAGGACCACCTGCGGGAGGTCGCGGGGTCGACCGCGACCTTCAGGCTGCGACTGCGGGGTACGGCGACCTTCCGTCCCACCTCACCCGTGGTCTTCATCGCCCTGGCCGAAGGCATCTCGGCGTGTGAGATGCTCGCGGCCGCGATCCGTCGGGGGCCCTTGACGCAGGATCTCGCGTTCCCCTACCACCCGCACGTCACGGTCGCCCACGACATCGACGACACCGCGCTCGACCTGGCCTACGAGACCCTTGCGGACTACACCTGCACCTTCGATGTGAGTGCCTTCCACCTCTACGTCCACGGCCGCGACGGGGTATGGCGCGCTGGGCAGACGTTCCACCTCACCGCCTAGTGCCGCGGGACTCCATGTCCGCTACGTCCGCCCACGTGGACGTCATACCCCGCGAGACCACGGACGTCGGCGTGTGGCGGGAAGCCGCACAGGGTAGGAAAGGGGGATGGCCGAGGAGAAGTCGGGAGTCGTCAGCAAGGCGAAGGGTGCTCTCGCCGCGGGTCGTAGGAGGTCGCGCTTCCTCGACCACACGATGAACATGCTCAAGCACTACGCCAACGTGCAGGGCGGCGTGCTGGCCGGGGCGGTGACGTACTTCGGTTTTCTGTCGTTCTTCCCGATCCTCGCCCTCGCCTTCGCCGTCGTCGGGTACGTCGCGAACTACTTCCCGGAAGCCGAGGCCAACCTGGTGACCGCCATCCAGCAGGTGTTCCCGGGCATCGTGACCCAGCATGGCGGGCACAACACGATCAGCATGGACCAGATCAAGGACGCCAAGGCCGCGGCCGGCCTCATCGGGTTCGCCGGGGTGCTCTACTCGGGGCTCGGCTGGATGTCGGGTCTGCGCCAGGCGCTGCAGGGCGCCTTCCAGATCCCCCCGAGCAAGAAGTACAACTTCATCGTCGGGAAGGGTGTCGATCTGGTCGTCATGGCGATCCTTGGGCTGGTCATGATCGTGTCCGTCGGTATCTCCGGTGTCGTGAAGGGCCTGAGCGACAAGCTGATCTCGTGGGTGGGACTGACGGGTTCACCGATCGGGTCGCCGCTCGTTTGGACGATCGGGATCCTGCTCGGCCTGGCGGCGAGCACCGTGCTGTTCTTCGTGATGTACCGCCTCCTCGGCGCGCCCGACCTGGACGCGAAGCCGCTCTGGCAGGGCGCCCTGCTCGGGGCGATCGGGTTCGAGCTGCTCAAGCTGCTCGTGGTCAACGTCCTGGGGGCGGTGGGGGGTTCGCCGTTCGCGCCGCTGGCTATCGCGATCACGCTGGTGATCTGGATCAACTACTTCTCGCGCCTCGTCATGTACGGCGCATCCTGGGCCATGACGTCCGAGCTGTCCGCCTCCGCCCTGGCGCTGCGCGCCGCGCGCCAGGTCGCGGCGGAACAGGCGGCCGCAGAAGGGGAGGATGCCGCGACACCGGTCGGGCAGAAGCCGGCCGCGGCACTTGCGGGGGACGCCACCGGGACGCTGGCGGGACGCTTCGACCTGGGCAGCGCGATAGCCGGCGCCGTCGCCGCCGTCGTGGCTGCCCTCGTATTCTGGCGTCAGGACTGACCGGGGCACAGCGTGGGCGACAATGGGTCGGTGAAGCTGTCCCGTCGCCATGCCTGGCTGCTGTTCGCGATAGCCGCGTGGAACGTCGTCACCTACGCCGTGTTCACGAGGAACCTGGCCGCCGACGACGGTCGACCGACCGGTTTCTACGTCGCGCACTCCGTGCTCATCGTCGTCAACCTGGTTATCGCGGGGTTCCTCGCTGGGCTCGCGGCCAAGGTGTGGAAGGCCGACCGCCCGTGACGCAGCGACCTCGGCGGGGCGACATCGAGGCCGCCCGCGACCGGATCGGATCGGCGGTCCGCTGGACGCCTGTTGTCGACCTGGGCGGCCTGCCCGGCGTGGCCGCGCGCGTCGTCCTCAAGCTCGAGCTGCTGCAGCACAGCGGCTCGTTCAAGGCCCGTGGCGCGCTCAACTCCGTGCTGTCCCTCGCCGAGGACGGCCGCGGTGTCTGCGCGGCGTCGGGCGGCAACCACGCGGGCGGTGTCGCCTGGGCAGCCCGCCGGGCGGGGGTGCCCGCAGACCTCTTCGTACCGAGCGTCGCGACGCCGGTGAAGATCGCGCGCATCCGGGACTACGGCGGGCGCGTCCACCTGGTCGAAGGATTCGTCAAGGAGGCCCTGGTCACGTGCTCCGAACACGCCGCACGTGAGAACCTGACGCAGGTGCACCCGTACGACACCTTCGAGACCGTGTGCGGCGCCGGCACCATGGGTCTCGAGATCGCCGAGCAGGTGCCCGACGCGACACTCGTCGTCCTCGGCTGCGGAGGCGGAGGTCTCTACTCGGGTACGGCGATCGCACTGGCAGAGTCGGCGACCCGGGTGCAGCCCGTCGAGCCGGAGCTCTGCCCGACGCTTGCCGAGGCTCTGGCGGCGGGCGGACCCGTGGAGGTGGCTGTCGGCGGGGTCGCCAGCGACGCCCTCGGCGCCGCGCGGGTGGGAGACATCGCCTACGCGGTCGCGGTCGAGAACGGCGTGGAGCCGGTGCTGATCAGCGAGTCCGACATCGTCTCGGCCCGCCGGCTGCTGTGGCGCGAGGCGCGGGTGCTCGCCGAGCCCGGGGCATGCGTCGCGCTGGCCGCCGTGGTGAGCGGCCAGGTCGTCGTACCGGCCGGGGAGACCATCGTCGTCGTGATCTCCGGCGGCAACAACGAGGCGTTTCCGCAGGGGTGACGTGCTGCGCGCACGTCGCCTCGAGCGACAGCCGGCGCAGCGGGGATGAGGCGTTCGGCTCGGCGGCGCATCTCACGGTGCGCCGGCGACGGCCGTCGCCGTACTCTTGCGCGCATGAGCCATGTCACCGAGTCCGGAACGCCGTTCGAGCCCGTCTACGGGCCGGACGCGCTCAACGGATGGGACCCGGAGCAGCAGCTCGGCGCCCCCGGTGACTTCCCTTACACACGTGGCGTCTACGCGTCGATGTACACCGGCCGGCCGTGGACGATGCGCCAGTACGCCGGCTTCGGCACGGCGAAGGAGTCCAACGAGCGCTACCACCGGCTGATCGACGCGGGCACGACCGGTCTTTCGGTCGCGTTCGACCTGCCGACGCAGATGGGCTACGACTCCGACGCGCCCATCGCGCACGGCGAGGTCGGCAAGGTCGGGGTGGCGATCGACTCGGTCGACGACATGGGCGTCCTGTTCGGCGGCATCCCGCTCGACAAGGTGTCGACGTCGATGACGATCAACGCGCCGGCCGCCCTGCTGATGCTGCTGTACCAACTCGTCGGCGAGCAACAAGGTGTCGCCGCGGACGCGCTCACCGGCACCATCCAGAACGACGTCCTGAAGGAGTACATCGCCCGCGGCACCTACATCTACCCGCCGCAGCAGTCGCTCCGCCTCGTCACCGACACGTTCACCTACTGCCGCTCCGAGATGCCGCGCTGGAACACGATCTCGATCTCCGGCTACCACATGGCCGAGGCGGGAGCCACGCCCGCGCAGGAGATCGCGTTCACGCTCGCCAACGGGATCGAGTACGTCCGGGCCGCCGTCGCGTCCGGGCAGGACGTCGACAACTTCGCTCCCCGGCTCGCCTTCTTCTTCGTCTCGCGTACGACGCTGCTGGAGGAGGTGGCGAAGTTCCGGGCCGCCCGACGGATCTGGGCGCAGGTCATGCGGGACGAGTTCGGAGCCGCGAACCCCAAGTCGCTCACCCTGAGGTTCCACACCCAGACGGCCGGCGTCCAGCTGACCGCCCAGCAGCCGGAGGTGAACCTGGTACGCGTCACCGTCCAGGCCCTGGCCGCCGTCCTCGGTGGCACCCAGTCGCTGCACACGAACTCCTACGACGAGGCGATCGCGCTGCCGACGGAGAAGGCGGCCCGCCTCGCCCTCCGCACCCAGCAGGTGCTCGCCTACGAGACCGACGTGACGAGGACCGTCGACCCGTTCGCCGGCTCCTACGCGGTCGAGTCGCTCACAGACGACGTCGAGGCGGCCGCCCGCAGCCTGATGGAGCGGGTCGAGGAGCTTGGCGGGGCAGTCGCCGCTATCGAGGCGGGCTTCCAGAAGAACGAGATCGAGCGGTCGGCGTACCGGATCGCCAAGGAGATCGACAGCGCCGAACGCACCGTTGTCGGCCTCAACAGGTTCGCCCTCGCCACGGAGGACCCCTACGAGCCGTTACGCGTGGACCCGGCCATCGAGGCCCAGCAGGCCGAACGCCTCGCGAAGCTGCGCACGAGCCGCGACCAGGGCGAGGTCGACCGGTGTCTCGACGAGATGCGCACCGCGGCCCAGGGGACGTCGAACGTCCTCGCCCCGATGAGGGCGGCCCTCGCCGCGAAAGGCACCGTTGGCGAGGTGTGCGACGCGCTGCGCGAGGTGTGGGGCGTCTACCAGCCGCCCGACGCGTTCTGAGCGGTCGCCCGTCAGCGGTGCCTGTTTCCCTGCCGACGAGCTCGCTTGGCCGCAGGCTGGGGGACGACGCTGTCGAGCAGTGTCTCGACGGTCGAGAACACGTCAAGCAGGACGTTCGGCTCGAGGTCCGCCAGTTCCACCCGATGCGGTCGACCGGTGCTCCAGGGTTCCGGCCACGGGCCACCCCAGACGAACTCCGCGAAGACGTCGTTGCTGGGGCCGTACTCCTCCTTGATGCTTCGACGCAATCTCGCGTCCCAGCCCCAGAACGAGGTGCTGTCCCAGCCAGACTCAGTGGCGCGTGCGGCCAGCTGGTCCGCGAGCGGCCGCAGTCGTGGCTTGCCCAGCTCGTGAAACACGTTGAGCCGACGAAGTCTCTTGTGCAGCAGGCGAGTTGCGCCGATCAGCACCGGGCCGGGGTCCGGGTCGATGGTGGCTGCGGACCCCGACGGCACCGGGCCGCTGAGGCCGGCCGCCTCGACGATCGCGAGGCCGGCGCCCTTGTCGCGAAGATCGGGGTAGGGAACGGCAACCAGCTCGAGGCCGGGCGTGTCGGCCAACGCGCCGAAGGAGGCGACGTAGTCGAAGCGGTGGGCAGGCACCGACGTCTCGGCAAACTCGGCAAAGCTTCGGGCCGTGTCGAGCCCCCGGACCCGGTGGCAGTACAGGCTGTTGATGTAGCCGATCTGCTCTCGGACGACGACCACGACACGTACGGCTAGCCCCTCGTCGGTGGCGAGGGACGCCAGCCGAGCCGTCTGGCCCGGCGACACCAGCGCGTCCCCCATGGTGTCGCAGCTCACCAGCACGACCTCGGCTCCCTGGTCGCTCGCCTGGGCGAGCAGGCGCATGGCGCTCGGCTCGCGCTTGAGCAGGCCCTTGGCCGTGTCGCACCACCGCACCGCATCGTCCTCGGGGGGCAGCACGACGCCAGCGTCGAGCAGCTCCGCACGACGCGATACCAGGTCTTTGTGGACGGCTCCTGCGTCGGCGAACTCGGCGCCCGCATGCAGCACGAGCCGGGTCACGAGGCGGCCTGGAGGTTACGGGCCACCCGGGCGACCATGCTTACGACGTAGCGCTGTACCTGGTCGATGACCTCGGCGTCGAGGTCGAGGAAGTCGAGCTGGGTGCACGGTCTGTCGAGGGGGTAGGGCAACGGCCAGTCGGTTCCCCAGACGGCCCTGGCGAACCGGTCGTTGGAGGCGTCGAACCGGGCACGTGCCTTCTTGGCGGAGCGCCTGGTCCATCCCCAGAATTCGTCCGCGCACCAGCCGGCCTTGTCGGCTCGGGCCAGGCCGGAATGGCTGGCAGCGACCAGGGCGGACGCGTCCGGCTGGAAGCCGGGGATCTCGGCACGGAGATACGTCGAGAGCAGCCGGTTCGCCTCTACCCCGACAGCGCCAAGCGTCCAGGCGGGTGCCACGGGTGATGCGGCCACGTCGGCGGGGAGCTCGACGCCGGCTGCCCCGAGCACCGCCCGGACCGGGTGCACCGCCAGATACTCCGGAAGGGGCACTGCTGTGTAGCGGACCGCGGCGTCCTGGTACCACGGTCTCAGGAGCCGCTCATGGACGAAACCCTCGTTGTGGATCAGGCGCGCGGCCAGCGTGTCGAGCCGGCCAGAGGTACGCCATGTCGCCACGTGGTGCAGGTAGTAGTCGTTGATCAGCGTCAGCTGGTCGGCCACGACGCTGACGACGCTGACCTCGTCGGCGAGTGCCGAGAGCTGCGCCACCACGGCACGCTGCCTCGCGGCGGCCCTACCCGTCCGGAGCAGCGCCGGCACGATGAGCAGCACGGTGTTGGCCTCGGACTCGGCCAGTTCGCTACGAAGCGCCGCCCAGCCGGGCTCTCCCATCGCGGCCAGCCGCTGGTGCGAGAGGCCGTTGGCGGCGCTGGTACGCCGGCCGGTGGTCGGCACGACGACCCCGGCCCGGGAGAGTCCGTCGAGGCAGGCCGGCACCGTTCGCTGGAGAGCAGCCGCGATGTAATGCGAGCCGCCTACGAAGACAACAACCCGTCGCAACGTGTCCTCTCCTCGTCCTCGCCCACCCGGCAGTCACTCGTCTGCATTCTGGCACAGCTGGCCCGATGCGCCCTTCGGCTTGGCCGCCCGCACCTGCCTGACCAAGAGGTCGACCGTCCCCAGCACGTCGACGACGAGACCGGGTGGGCTCGCGGGAAGGTCGACGTCGACGTATGTACCGGTCTCCCAGGCGTCCCCCCAGGGCCGTCCCCATACTGCCTCTGCGAGAACGTCGTTCCCTGGGCGGTAGCGGGCGATGGCAGCCTCCCGCAGGAGGTTGTCCCATCCCCAGAAGGGGTTGTCGTCCCACACGTGGTCGTCGGCACGAACTCGCAGCTCCTGGGCGGCGTCCTGCAGCGTGTGCCGGGGGACGGTTTCGAGCAGACCGAGTTGCCAGAGTCGCTTGAACAGCAGCCGCAGTGACGCAACGAGGACCGGACCCGGTAGCTCTTCGCCGACGGTCGGCTCCGGGAGCGGCTGGACATCAGCTGCCGTGAGGCCGGCGGCGACGAGCAGCGCCTTGGCCGGTGCACCCGGCTGCAGCTCCGGGTAAGGGATCGCGACGAGGTCGAGCTTCGGTGCTGCGATCAACTCACTGAAGGCGGTCGCATAGTCGAATCGGCCAGCCGGTGTGAGTTCGGCAACGAACGATGGGAAGTCTCTGGCCGTCTGCAGGTGGGCGACGCGGTCGCAGTAGAGCGCGTTCAGGTAGCCGAGCTGGTCCCGGATCACGACGAGCACGGTGAGGGGCATGCCGAGGTCAGCCGCGAATGCCGTCAGGTTGCCCAGCTGCACAGGGTCTCGGAGGGTGTCCTCGAGCCGCGCTGAGCTCACCAGCACGGCCGACGCGTCGTTGCGTACGGCGGCCCGGACCGCCTGGACGAGATGACGTGGCCTCCTTCCTCGCGCCAGGTTGCGCACCCCGGACAGCCAGGAGCTGGCATCGTCCGCGGGGTGGAGGCGCATCCCCAAGTCGCGCAGCGGTGCTCGCCACGACACCAGCTGCCGATGGATCAGCGCCCAGTCGGTGACAGGGGTGCCGGCATGGACGACCAAGCGTGTCATCACGCGGCGGCCTCACTGCGCAGCCGAGCGAAACGCTGGCTGAGGGAGAAGACGAAGCGGTGCACCTTCTGGATCGTGGAGGGCGGCAGCTCGAGGAGGCGAACGGCCGAGTGAGCCTTGTCCACCGGCATCGGGATCGCCCAGTCCGAGCCCCACACGTCATGAGCGAAGCGGTCGTTGGCGGCCGCGAAGAACTCGGCAGTCTCGATGGCGGTCTCCGGGGTCCATCCCCAGTACGACTCGTCGCACCACCCGCTGCTCTGAGCGCGGGAGGAGGAGATCCGATAGAGTTTCTTCGAGGCCATCTCCTCGTAGTCGAAGTCGGGGAACGTCCCGCGCAGGTAGCTGCCGAGCAGTCGAGCGGCCTCGATGCCGACCGGGCCGAGCGAAGAGTTGACGTCGTCTTGCTCGTGGGGGAGTGCAACCGCCTCCACGTCGACGCCTGCCACCCGCAGCAGAGCCGCAAGCGGGTCGACGTCGCGGCTGCCGGAGAACGGCACAGCCTCGAAGCTCAGCGAGTCGTTCTCGTACCACGGCTTCAGCAGTGCCTCGTAGTCGAACAGCCGACGGCCCCGGAAGATCCTCGTGTGGGAGTCGAAGCTCTCCACCATGCGAAGCGACTTCACCCGCTGTCCGTAGAGACTGTTCATCAACGACAGCTGGTTCCGCACGAAGTACAGGACCGTGACCGAGTCGCACAGCTCACGCGCGGCACGCGCCACCAAGTCAGCACCGTCTTTCCTGCTGGCAACGCGGCTGAACACCTCGGAGCTGAGGACGACCACAGGCGCCTCGACTCCTGCGAGCTCCTGGGCCAGCGCGGACCAGCCGTTGGGGGACCCGGCGTAGCGCTCCGGGCTGAGCAGCGCCCAGGCGAGATGGTGATGGCTTACCGCGTTGGGCTCGAGCTCCAGCCTGCCGGTGCGCGGCAGGTAGATGCCGTGGCCGGCGAGCAGGTCGCGGTTGGAGTCCAGACCGCGCTGGATGTAGGTCGTAGCCGTCTTGGGGGCGCCCGCGTGGATCACGATCGACTCGACCACCGACTACCGACTTCCGGGTCTGCTCACGCCGCCGCCTGCCGGTCGCGGAGCCGACGGAACGTCTTGAGCCTGCCGGCGAGGAGGAGGTGCACCTGGTCGACCGACGACTGGTCCAAGTCCCCGAGATCGGGGACGGACTGCGTGCGGCGACCGCTCGTGACCGCCCGTCATCGGCACCAGGACTCCGTTGTCGGCCAGGACCCCGGCGTTCGCGTAGAGACCGCGGTGGATGGCGTCCGACGCGGTCCGCTGGGCTCCGATATGGATGACGACACGCACATGATGAGCGTATCCGGCGTCCGTTGGGTGTCCGGGTTCGGGCGAAGTCCGACCACCCTGAGCAACGTCGGCGACGGCCGATGTCACACTGAGGACGTGCGAGACGAGGGACTGGGCGTCGAGATCGACCGGGTGACGAAGGCGGTCGACGCGGAGCTCATCTCGTTCCGTCGTGACCTCCATGCCCATCCGGAGCTCGCCCGGCACGAGTTCCGCACCACGGCGGCCGTGGTCGACCGGCTGCGTGCGGCCGGTCTCGCACCCAGGGTGCTGCCGAGCGGCACGGGGGTGGTCTGCGACGTCATCGGCTATGCGGGCGACGCTCCCACCATCGGGTTCCGCGGCGACATCGACGCTCTCCCGCTGGACGACCGCACGACGACTTCGTACCGGTCTATGACAGCTGGGGCCTGCCATGCCTGTGGCCATGACGCTCACACGACGATCGTCCTTGGGACGGCGCTGGTCCTTGGCGAGCTGGCCCAGGACGGCCTCATCGAGCAGTCGACGCGGCTCATCTTCCAGCCGGCGGAGGAGATCATCCCCGGTGGCGCGCTCGATGTGGTTGCGGCGGGTGAGACCCAGGGGCTCAGGCACGTGTTCGCGTTCCACTGCGACCCGCGCCTGATCGTCGGTCAGGTCGGATTCCGGGTCGGCCCGATCACGGCCGGTGCCGACGGGCTCAAGGTCACCCTCGCCGGACCCGGCGGTCATACCGCGCGCCCCCACCTGACGGCGGACCTCGTCTATGCCCTCGGGTCGCTCGTGACGGAGCTGCCGGGAGCCATGTCGAGACTCACCGACCCGCGGGCGGGCCTGAGCGTGGTCTGGGGACAGATCCATGCGGGCACGGCGCCGAACGCGATCCCTGGCACCGGTTTCGCCGAGGGGACCATCCGGTGCCTCGACGCCGGCGTCTGGGAGGCGGCCCACGCCCTGGTGCCAGACCTCATCCGCTCACTTATGAGCCCGTTCGGGGTCGACGTCCAGGTAGACGCCCACACGAGTGTGCCGCCCTGCGTGAACGACGCGTCCGCCATCGACCTCGCGAAGGCGGCGACCAGGGACGTGATGGGCGAGGCCGGGCTCGTCGGCACAGACCAGAGCCTGGGCGGCGAGGACTTCGCGTGGATCGCGAGCGTCGTCCCGGGCGCGCTGCTCAGGCTCGGCGTGCGTGGACCGGAGGTGGCCGACATCGGTGACCTGCACCAGGGCAGCTTCGACATCGACGAGTCGGCCATCTCGCTGGGTGTCCGGGTGTTCTGCCGACTCGCGGCAGCGGGCTCCGAGCCCGGGGTCGCGGCCAGGTAGCGACACCCGATCGACCGTCACCCCGCATGCCGGGTCGGCGGCTTGGTCTATGATCTGCCCGGATGCGTGCCGCACTTCTCGCTGCACGCCGGTGGAAGGAGTCATCGTGCGTCGTACGACGAGGATCGCGGCAGTCGTATCGGTCATCGCGCTCGCGCTGGCCGGATGCGGCAAGGACGGCTCGGGGTCGGACTCCGCGGACGCGTGCAAGGACGCGACCGGAGAAGGCCCCAAGGTGGGGCTCGCCTACGACGTCGGTGGGCGAGGGGACCAGTCCTTCAACGACTCGGCGTACGAGGGCATGAAGCAGGCGATCGCCGACCTGGACGCGACCTGTATCGAGGCGAAGGCCGCCCAGGGTGAGAACGACGCGACTCGCGCCGAGCGCCTCCGCACCCTGGCCGACCAGGGGTACGACCCGATCATCGCAATCGGCTTCATCTACTCGCCGGCGGCTCGCATCGTCGCCAAGGAGTACCCGGACATCCACTTCGGCGTCATCGACGGCTACAGCCTCTTCGCGGACGAGGACCCCGACCAGATCGGCAAGCCGCTGCCGAACCTCGCCGACCTGACCTTCGCCGAGGAGCAGGGCTCCTTCCTCGTCGGGGTTGCCGCCGCGCTGAAGACCGAGACGAAGCACGTCGGCTTCGTCGGAGGGACCCACGGTGACCTGATCAAGAAGTTCGAGGCCGGCTACGTCGCCGGGGTCCACGCGGTCGACCCGAGCATCACGGTCGACGTCAAGTACCTCACCGAGGACCCCACCGACGGCGCCACTGGCTTCGAGAACCCGGCGGGTGGCAAGACCGCCGCGCAGGGCATGTACGACGGCGGTGCCGACATCGTCTACCACGCAGCCGGCAAGTCCGGGCTCGGGGTGTTCGACGCGGTCGAGGAGGCGGGCGAGGGGAACTGGGCCATCGGAGTCGACTCCGACCAGTACCTCACCGTCGACGCGGCGCAGAAGCCGTTCATCCTGACCTCGATGATCAAGCGGGTCGACACCGCGGTGTTCGACTTCATCCAGGGCGTCGCCGACGGTGACTCCGCATCCGGCAACGTCACCTACGACCTCAAGGTCGACGGGGTCGGCTACTCGACGTCCGGGGGCTTCATCGACGACATCAAGGATCAGATCGACGGCTACGCGAAAAAGATCATCAGCGGCGAGCTCAAGGTGCCGACGGCGCCGGAGGAGTGACCGGGGGACAACCATGACGGCCACAGCGGGACCGGACACGGTGGCTGCGGTGCGGCTTCGCGGGATCGGGAAGCGCTTTCCGGGTGTGGTCGCGAACCATGACGTCGACATCACAGTCCGGGCCGGCACGATCCACGCACTCGTCGGCGAGAACGGCGCCGGCAAGTCCACGCTGATGAAGATCCTCTACGGCGTCCAGCGGCCCGACGACGGCGTCATCGAGGTCAACGGGACCAACGTGGTGATGCACTCACCGTCAGACGCCATCGGCAACGGCATCGGCATGCTCTTCCAGCACTTCATGCTGGCCGACAACCTCACGGTTCTGGAGAACGTCGTGCTGGGAGCCGAGTCGCTGCACGGGATCGGCGGGGCCGCCAGGAAGAAGGTCGCCGAGCTGTCCTCGGCATACGGGTTCGGTCTCGACCCGGACGAGCTCGTCGAGACCCTGGGTGTCGGAGAGCGGCAGCGGGTCGAGATCTTGAAGGTGCTCTACCGCGGCGCGAAGATCATCATCCTCGACGAGCCGACGGCGGTGCTGGTCCCGCAGGAGGTGGACGCGCTCTTCGACAACCTCCGGGAGCTCAAGTCGGAGGGCCACACCCTCATCTTCATCTCCCACAAGCTCGACGAGGTCCTGGCGATCGCCGACGACATCACCGTGATGCGCCAGGGGACCACGGTCGCCTCGGTGAAGCCCGCCAAGGTTTCCGCCCGTGGGCTCGCGGAGCTCATGGTCGGCAGCGAGCTGCCCTCGCCGAGCACGTCCGAGTCGACCGTGACCGACGCGGTGCGGCTCGAGGTCGCCGGCGTGCAGGTCAACGACGGCTCGGGTCGCTCGGTGCTCGCCGACATCGACCTGACCATCCACGCCGGCGAGGTCCTCGGCATCGCGGGCGTCGAGGGCAACGGGCAGACCGAGCTCGTGGAGACGCTGATCGGGATGCGGCCTCTCGTGGCGGGAACGATACGGCTCGAGGGCGGCGACATCACCGGCTGGCCGACCCGCGAGCGCCGAGAGGCCGGCATCGGCTACATCCCGGAGGACAGGCAGCGCCACGGGCTGCTGCTGGACTCCCCGCTGTGGGAGAACCGGATCCTCGGGCACCAGACCCGCGAGCCTAGCGTGAAGGGCGTCTGGATCAACAAGCGAGGTGCTCGGACCGACACCGAGCGGATCGTCGAGGAGTACGACGTCCGCACGCCAGGTATCGACACCACAGCGCGGGCGCTGTCCGGCGGCAACCAGCAGAAGTTCATCGTCGGGCGGGAGATGAGTGGGAAGCCGGTCCTGCTCGTCGCCTCACATCCCACGCGCGGCGTCGACGTGGGCGCCCAGGCCGCGATCTGGGACCACATCCGAGACGCGCGGCGCAACGGTCTCGCCGTCCTCCTCGTCTCCGCCGACCTCGACGAGCTGATCGGGCTGTCGGACACCATCTCGGTCATCCTGCGAGGTCGACTGGTGGGGCAGTTCGACCCCCAGACCGTCACGCCGCAGGAGCTCGGCGCCGCCATGACAGGAGCGGGGGACGCGGCGTGACCTGGTGGCGTCGGGCACTCCTGAGCCTCGCGGCTCCCGCTCTCGCAGCGGTCGTCGCGGCAGTCGTCTCGACGGCGATCCTGCTGTCGACCGGCGACGATGTCAGCGCCTTCTGGAACACCTTGCTCGAGTGGCCGGCCGATCGGAGCCTCGTCAACATCGCGAACAACGCCTCGGTGCTCTACCTTTCCGGGATCGCGGCGGCGATCGGGTTCAGGATGAATCTGTTCAACATCGGCGTCGAGGGGCAGTACCGGGTGGGGGCATTCGTGGCGGCGGCCTTCGCCGGCGAGGCATGGCTTCCGGGGAAGCTCAACGCGGTGGCTGCCATCCTGCTGGCGATGCTGGCGGGAGCCGTCTGGGCAGGCATCGCCGGCCTCCTCCGGGTGACTCGCGGAGTGAGCGAGGTGATCTCCACGATCATGCTGAACCTCATCGCCGGCTCGCTCGTCGCCTACTTCCTCGCCAGGGCTGGCGTGCAGACCGGTGTCTCGACGAGCACCAGGAACATCGCGCCGGGGAGCTGGATCGGAGGGATTCCGCTCTTCTCCGGCGCTCCGGACCTCTTCGGTCTGGCCCTGCTCGCCGTGGTCGTGGGCGTCGGCTTCTCGGTGCTGTTGAACAGGACTCGGTTCGGTTTCAACCTCCGCGCGACCGGCGCCTCGGCGACGGCAGCCGTCGCCAGCGGGGTCGACGTGAGGCGGATGATCGTGATCTCCATGCTGATGTCCGGTGCGGTGGCCGGCCTGATCGGCATGCCCACGCTGTTCGGTGCGTCGCACAACTACGGCACGTCCTTCCAGACCGGGATCGGGTTCGCGGGCATCGCCGTCGCGCTGCTCGGTCGCAACCATCCGGTGGGGATCGCGCTCGGGGCGTTGATCTTCGCGTTTCTCTCCGAGCAGGGAAACCTGCTCAACATCCTGGCCGGGGTCTCGCCCGACATCGTGGCCGTCACCCAGGGGGTCATCGTGCTGGCGGTCGTCATCGCCTACGAGGTCGTCCGTCGGTACCGAACCGCGCTCGAACAGGCAGCCGTCGCCAAGCAGGTCCAAGCCGCGAAGCCAGAGGAGGCTCCGGCGTGACGACCACGGTCACCGGCCCCAGGGCAGAGCCTTCCGAGCATCCCGCCGCGCACCGGCGCAGCAGGATCTGGCTGTACGTCCTGGCCGGGTTCATGCTGCTCTCGCTGGTCCGGGTGGTCAGCGGAGCGAACGACGTGAACTCCTCCGGCACCCTGCGGGCGGCCCTGGCCGCGGCGATCCCGATCGCGCTCGCGGGCCTCGGGGGGCTGTGGTCGGAGCGGGCCGGCGTCGTCAACATCGGCCTCGAAGGCATGATGATCGCCGGCACCTTGGGGGCCGGCTACTTCACCTACCACTACGGGGTAGTCCCCGGCATCGTGGGAGCGGCCGTGTTCGGTGCAATCGGCGGTGTCCTGCATGCCGTCGCGACGGTGACCTTCGGGGTGGACCACATCGTCTCGGGTGTGGCGATCAACATCATCGCGCTCGGCGTGGCCGGGTTCCTTGCCGAGGCCTTCTTCACCGGGCTGGAAGGTGGGGGCCCTACCCAGTCACCGTCGCTGGACAGGCCGACGGACATCAACCTGCCGCAGATCGCCGATGCCGTCTCGGACATCGAGGACAACCACTGGTTCCTGATCTCCGACCTGGCGTCGATCGTGGGTGCCCTGACGAGGAACCTGTCCCTGTTCACGATCTTCGCCTTGCTGCTGATCGCGGGAACCGGGTGGCTGCTGTGGCGGACCTCGTTCGGGCTGCGGCTCCGGTCGTGCGGAGAGTCGCCTGGCGCTGCCGAGTCCCTGGGCGTGAACGTCTACCGCTACAAGTTCATCGCGGTCACGATCTCCGGGGCCATGGCCGGACTTGCCGGCGGGTTCCTCGCGCTGGTGTCCTCGTCCGGCTTCCAGCAGGGTCAGACCGGCGGACGTGGCTATATCGGTCTCGCCGCCATGCTCTTCGGCAACTGGCGTCCTGGCGGCATGCTGCTCGGTGCCTCGTTGTTCGGATACACCGACGCGGTCCAGCTCCGGCGCGGTGGCGAGTCGCTCCATGCACTCCTCCTGGTCGTGGCGATCGTGCTGCTGATCGTCGGGCTGCTCCAGCTGCGTCGTCGGGCGATGGTCCAGGGTGGTCTCTCGCTGCTCTTCGCGGTCGGCTTCCTGGTGTGGTACCTGATGTCCGACGAGGTGCCGCGGGAGTTCACCACGATGGCGCCCTTCGTCACGACGCTGCTCGTGCTCGCGTTCGCGTCCCAACAGCTACGAATGCCGGCGGCCGACGGGCTGCCCTACCGGAAGGGCTCAGCGGGTTGACGGCGGACATCGACTGGGACGCGCTCCACGAGGCAGCGACGGCGGTGATGGGCCACGCCTATGCGCCTTACTCGGACTTCCAGGTGGGGGTTGCCGGACTCGTCGACGACGGTCGCGTCGTCGTCGGGTGCAACGTCGAGAACGCGTCGTACGGCCTGGGCCTGTGTGCCGAGTGCGGTCTCGTCTCGGCGCTGCACGCGAGCGGCGGAGGCCGGCTCGTCGCGGTTGTCTGCGTGGACAAGCACGGCGACGTGCTCATGCCGTGTGGGCGGTGTCGTCAGCTGCTGTGGGAGAACGGCGGTCCCGGGTGCCAGCTCTCCACCGTGACTGGGATCAGGCAGTTGCGAGAGGTCCTGCCGGACGCGTTCGGCCCCGAGGACCTCGCCCGTTGAGCAGGAGCCGGCTGAGCCACCTCGATCTCGGTGCGCCCGGCCTCCTCGCGGACCCGTATCCCGCCTTCGCGGCCGAGCGCGCACGGGGACCCGTGGCCTGGCACGAGCCAAGCCGGACCTGGCTGGTCGTCGACCATGCCGCATGCAGCCAGGCGTTGCGCGACCGGCGGCTCGGACGGGTCTGGCAGGACCGGCAGCCGGCGGGTCTCTTCGAGCCGTTCAACCTGCTGCACCGCAACCAGATGATGGAGACTGAGCCGCCCGACCACACCCGGCTTCGCCGCAAGGTCTCGACTGCGTTCGCCCGCGGTCACGTCGAGCGGATGCGACCACGCGTGCACGAGCTCGGAGGGCAGCTGTTGGACGCCGTCGAGGGGTCCACGTTCGACGTGCTCGCCGACTATGCCGAGCCGCTCCCGGTGCTCGTCATCGCCGAGCTGCTCGGCGCGCCGGCCGAGGACGTCGGCCGGCTGCGCGGCTGGTCCCAGGCCATCGTGGCGATGTACGAGCCCTCGATCGAGGTCGGCGGGCAGACCGCGGCGCTGCGGGCGAGCCGAGAGTTCGCCGACTACCTGCGTGGGCTGATCGCCGAGCGACGGGCCGCCCTCGCCGGCGACGTGACGAGCGGCCTGCTGAGCGACCTGCTGCGCGCTCAGGAGGGGGACCAGGGACTGACCGACGACGAGGTGCTCGCGTCTGCGATCCTGCTGCTGAACGCGGGCCACGAGGCGTCGGTCAACGTGTTCGGCAACGGGCTGGTGGCTCTGCTCGACCACCCGGACGAGTGGCAGCGCGTCGTGCGCGGCGTGGTCGACGAGGAGGTGGCAGTGGAGGAGATGCTGCGCTATGACTCGGCGCTCCAGCTGTTCGAGCGCACCGCGACGGCGGAGGTGGAGGTGGGCGACGTCGTCGTACGCCGTGGCGAACGGGTGGCGGTGCTGCTCGGCGCGGCCAACCGGGACCCTTCGGTCTTCGCCGAGCCCGACGCATTCCGGGCCGGCCGGGACCCCAACCCGCATCTTGCCTTCGGGGCCGGCGTGCACTTCTGTCTCGGCGCCCCGCTGGCCAGGGTCGAGCTGGCGGAGGCCCTGCGGCTGCTCGCGGCGGCATACCCCGACCTGGCGTTGGTGAGCCGTCCGCAGCGCCGCCCGACCTTCGTGCTGCGTGGGTACTCGTCGGTGCCGGTCGCCGGTGAGCGGGTACGACGAGAGGTGGCCGATGGGTGAGGTGCTTGACGCCGTCGACGTGATCGTCGCGAAGCGCGACGGCGCGCAGCTGAGCGACGAGCAGATCGACTGGGTCGTGGACGCCTACACCCGAGGAGCCGTCGCCGACGAGCAGATGGCCGCGCTCGCGATGGCGATCCTGCTCAACAAGATGAGCCGCCGCGAGGTCGGCCGCTGGACGTCGGCGATGATCGCCAGCGGTGACCGGATGGACTTCACATCGCTGTCGCGGCCCACCGCCGACAAGCACTCGACAGGGGGGGTCGGCGACAAGATCACCCTTCCGCTGGCGCCGCTCGTCGCGGCCTGCGGGGTCGCCGTGCCGCAGCTTTCCGGACGAGGACTGGGGCACACCGGAGGCACCCTCGACAAGCTCGAGGCGATTCCCGGCTGGCGCGCCGACCTCACGCACTCCGAGATCGTCGACCAGCTGGAGCGGGTCGGCGCGGTGATCTGCGCCGCCGGGTCGAGCCTGGCGCCTGCGGACAAGAAGCTCTACGCACTGCGCGACGTGACCGGGACCGTCGAGTCGATCCCGCTGATCGCCTCGTCGGTCATGAGCAAGAAGATCGCCGAGGGCACCGGGGCGCTCGTGCTCGACGTCAAGGTCGGATCGGGCGCGTTCATGAAGACGCTCGACGAGGGCCGTGACCTCGCCCGGACCATGGTCGACCTCGGCACCGACGCCGGACTTCGCACCGTCGCGCTGCTCACCGACATGTCGACCCCGCTCGGCCGCACCGCCGGCAACGCGCTCGAAGTCACGGAGGCTGTCGAGGTGCTCGCCGGAGGCGGTCCCTCCGACGTGGTCGAGCTCACGCTCGCCCTGGCTCGCGAGATGCTGCAGGCGGCCGGACGCGACGGCGTCGACCCCGCGGACCGGCTTGCCGACGGGTCGGCGATGGACGTGTGGCGGCGGATGATAGCCGCCCAGGGGGGCGACCCGGATGCGACTCTGCCGAAGGCGCGGGAGAGCCGGCCGTTCCTGGCCAGGTCCGCCGGCGTGGTCACCCGGCTCGACGCCCTGGCCGTCGGGGTCGCCGCCTGGAGGCTGGGGGCGGGCCGCGCCCGCAAGGAGGACCCCGTCCAGGCAGGCGCCGGAGTCGTCATCCACGCCAAGCCGGGTGAGCGGGTGACCGCCGGGGAGCCGCTGCTCACGCTGCACTCCGACGACGCCGACCGCTTCACCCGCGCCGAGGAAGCGCTTGCAGGAGCCGTCGACATCGACGAAGGCGCCGAGCCGGATGACACCCTGCGCGACGTCATCCTCGACCGGCTCGTCTGACGGGAGAAGCCGGGTTCGTCCGGGTGGGCGTGGCGTGAACCCCCCGCCCTGGAGTCGGACGAGTCCGCTAAGAAGGGGCGGCGAGAAGGGTGAGGATCTCGGCCACGAGCGCGGGCTTGGCCGCCGGCACTCCGCCGGCGTCCTCGACCTCCACCGTCACCTGCAGTGTCACCTGGACGCCGGCAGCGGACTCGTCGACGGAGCTGACGGTCGCCGCTACCCGGACCCGGCTCCCCACGAGCACCGGCGCGGGAAACCTGACCTTGTTCGAGCCGTAGTTGATCTTGACGCCCCAGCCCGAGTAGTCGACGAGCGACGCGACGAGGGCAGGGACCAGTGACAGGGTGAGGTAGCCATGGGCGATGGTCGCGCCGAAGGGACCGCCCGCCGCGCGCTCGGGGTCGACGTGGATCCACTGGCGGTCGCCGGTGGCCTCGGCGAACCCGTCGATCCGCTGCTGGTCGACGAGGACCCATTCGCTGTGGCCCAGCGGGCGGCCGACCGACGCGCTGATCTCGTCCAGCGAGGTGAACCTGGTCGGCGCGTCAGCCACGCGGCCCGCCTGCGACGTACAGCACTTGGCCGCTCACGAACGAGGCTCCGTCGCTGACGAAGTACGACACCGCATGGGCGATGTCCTCGGGCTGGCCCACCCGCGGCACCGGCGTCTCCTTGGCCCGGGCCTGCTGGAAGTCCTCGAACGTCACGCCGAGCCGCTCGGCCGTGATCCGCGTCATCTCGGTCACGACGAAGCCGGGAGCGATCGCGTTGGCGGTGACGCCGAACTTGCCAAGCTCGAGGGCGAGGGTCTTCGTCAGTCCCTGCATGCCCGCCTTGGCCGCGGCGTAGTTGGCCTGGCCCCGGTTGCCGAGCGCCGACGTGCTCGACAAGTTGACGATCCGGCCCCAGCCGGCCTCGGTCATGAACGTCTGCGTCGCGCGGCTCATCAGGAACGCGCCCCTGAGGTGAACCCGCAGCACGGCGTCCCAGTCGTCCTCCGACATCTTGAACAGCAGGTTGTCCCGGGTGATCCCGGCATTGTTCACGAGCACGAGCGGCGCACCCAGGTCGTCGGCGACCCGGCCGACTGCGGTCTCGACCGCTGTGGCGTCCGAGACATCGACACCGACACCGATCGCCCGGCCACCTCGGGACGTGATCGCCTCGACGGTCGTCGTGCAGGCGCCCTCGTCGAGGTCGAGCACGGCGACCCCGAACCCGTCGTGGTGCAGCCGCTGAGCGACGGCGGCACCGATGCCGCGGGCGGCGCCGGTCACGATCGCGACCCGATGCTCGGTGGGATCCATGGGCAGCCTTCCATCACGTGGCGGATGAGTCCCTGGGAGGATAGCCGCATGCACCAGGCGACCGACCACCGCTTCGTCGCCGTCCCCAAGGCCGTTCTCCACGACCATCTCGACGGTGGGCTGCGGCCGGCGACCGTCGTGGAGATCGCTACGCAGGTCGGGCACCCGCTGCCGGTGGGCTCACCCGAGGAGCTCGACGGCTGGTTCGTCGAGGCGGCCGGCTCAGGGAGCCTGGTGCGCTACCTGGAGACGTTCGAGCACACCGTCGCGGTGATGCAGCGCCCGGAGGACCTGCGACGGGTCGCCGAGGAGTGCGTCGCCGACCTGGCAGCCGACGGAGTCGTCTACGCCGAGGTCCGCTACGCCCCCGAGCAGCACCTCAGGGCCGGACTCGGGCTGGACGAGGTCGTCGAGTCCGTGCAGACCGGCCTCGAGTCGGGCGTGGCCGCCATCCGGGCCGGTGGCCGGGAGATCGTCGTACGCCAGATCCTGACTGCGCTGCGGCACGCCGCCATGTCGCGCGAGATCGCCGAGCTGGCCGTGCGGCACCGTGACCGGGGGGTGTGCGGGTTCGACATCGCCGGCGCGGAGGCCGGCTACCCTCCGACCCGCCATCTGGACGCGTTCGAATATCTCCAGCGGCAGAACGCCCACTTTACGATCCATGCGGGCGAGGCGTTCGGCCTGCCGTCGATCTGGCAGGCGCTCCAGTGGTGCGGCGCCGAGCGGCTCGGACACGGGGTGCGGATCGTCGACGACATCGGCACGACTGGCGGTGAGCCACAGCTCGGCCGGCTCGCCGGCTATGTCCGCGACCGCCGGGTCCCTCTCGAGATGTGTCCGTCGTCGAACCTGCAGACCGGTGCCGCCGCGTCCCTCACCGAGCATCCCATCGGCCTGCTCGCGAGGCTGCGCTTCCGGGTCACTGTCAACACCGACAACCGGCTGATGAGCGGTACGACGATGAGCCGCGAGATGGAGCTCCTCGCGGGCGCGTTCGGCTACGGGCTCGACGACATGCGTTGGTTCACCGTCAACGCTATGAAGAGCGCGTTCCTGCCCTTCGACGAGCGGCTCGACATCATCGAGCGAGTGGTCAAACCTGGTTACTCAGCAGCGGCCGGCGCGACCGGGTCTTAGCGCGCCCCAACGACACGCACAGATCTCCGCATTGACCCTGTTGCGGTCCGCATCCGGCCACGGTCAGGCGACAAGCGTCGTTCAGCGGTGACACGGGGCGTGCCACATCCGCCCGATCCGGCCGCATCCTGGCATCCTGGGCGACGGTCATGAACGACGACAGGGACTGGATTGTCGACGTCGGCACCGGGTACACCCTCTACGACGGCACCGTGCAGATCGGGACGCTCAAGCACAAGTCCCAGAACCGCTGGTTGCTGATCGACCGCAAACGTGGCTACTTCGTGCTGTCGAAGACCTGGGACGGTTCCGGCAGCGCCGAGTACACCGCGGTCGACGACACGTGGGCGGCGGTGGGTGTCACGCCGTAGCCCCACAGTCGCCTGACCACACCGATGTGAGTCCGGACGCTCGCCCTCACCCGAGGGCGGGCGTCCGACGTTTCCCGCCTCGCTCCGGCAGGGTAAGCGTCCAGCTCTCGTCCACCGAGACCAGGCCGAGCTGCTGGTAGAGCCGCCGGGCGCGCTCGTTGGCGTGGCTGACCGCCAGCGACAGACCGGGCAATCCCGCGTCACCCGCCGCCCGGAGCACGGTCGCGAGCAGCGCCGTACCCACTCCCGGCACCCCGACGTCCGGGTCCCGGAAGATGTCGATCACCCACGGGCCGCCGTGCGGCGGTGTCCCGGGCCGGTCGACCACGAGACAGGCACCGGCTATCCGGCCCCCGACGAGTGCCACCCGTGACTCGGCCAACATCGCGCCGAGCAGCTCGCCGCGCGCGATCGCCCGGATCTGCGACACTGCTGCCTCCTCGTCGCCGTCGTAGGCGTCGGGATGGTCCCGCGGGTAGGCACGGTGGTTCAGGGTGCCGAGCCTCGTTGCGTGCCGGTCGGCCTGGGCCGGGCTGAGTGGCTCGACCCGCACAGCGGCCGGCTCACCCGGCTCCGGGGGGTCTCTCAACGGTGTAGTCATGGTGTGGGCGTGTCGCCGCTCGGTCGCACCGGCGGCCAGCATCGCGTCGGCGAGCGCGGGGTCCGACGTCGAGAGTCTCCACCCCGGCATGGCACGCAGGCTCAGTGCGACAGCGTGGGTCACCGGCACTGACGGCGGGACCCACGCGCCGTCCGCCCAGGGGATGCTGTCGCGCGTGCTCTCGGCGGCGCTGAAGACCAGGACGACAGCGCCGGACTCGTCGCGCAACGGCGTACGGTCGGGCCAGTCCTCGAGCGGGTCGCCGGAGACTGCCGCCCCCGCTGGCACGCCGGTCAGACCCCCATCGGGTGCCACACGGTCTTCGTCTCGAGGAACCGGGTGATCCTCGACAAACCGGGGCCGAGCGTCCAGTCGGGCTCGGTCTCCTCCGCACGCAGGACACGCTTGAGGTTGTCCACGGCGGCCACCTCGAGCTGGGTGGCATGCTCGGGGTCGCCCGCCGCGCCCGACAGGTCGATCGCGTTCACGTCCATGTGCGACGCCAGCGTGGGCACGGTGTCGGCGAGCCTGCCGGTCAGCACGTTCACGACACCGCCGGGCACGTCGGAGGTGGCGAGCACCTCCGACAGGCTGATCGCCGGCAGTGGTCGACGGTACGACGAGGTCACCACCGCGGTGTTTCCGGTGACGATGACCGGGGCGAGCACGGACACCAGACCGAGCAACGACGAGTCCTGGGGCGCCAGGACCGCGACGACGCCGGTCGGCTCCGGTACCGAGAAGTCGAAGTAAGGCCCTGCGACCGGATTGGTGGCGCCGACGACCTGGGCGATCTTGTCCGCCCATCCCGCATACCAGACCCAGCGGTCGATTGCCGCATCGACGACCTTCGAGGCCCCCGGCCGGGTCCGGCCCTCGCTTGCCGCGACATCGGCGACGAACTGGTCGCGCCTGCCCTCCATCACCTCCGCGACCCGGTAGAGGACCTGCCCGCGGTTGTAGGCCGTTGCGGCGCCCCACCCGGGGAACGCCGAGCGAGCCGCGATCACCGCGTCGCGGGCGTCCTTGCGTGAGGCGAGCGCCGCGTTGGCGAGGAAGCGTCCACGCGAGTCGTTCACGACGTAGGAGCGACCCGACTCCGACCGCGGGAACTTCCCGCCGATGTAGAGCTTGGAGGTCTTCCGCACATCGAGCCGCGCGGGCTGTGCGCTAGTGGGCAAGATAGGCCTCCAGCCCGTGTCGGCCGCCTTCGCGGCCGTAGCCGGACTCCCGGTAGCCGCCGAAGGGGCTCGTCGGGTCGAAGCGGTTGAACGTGTTGGCCCACACGACGCCCGCCCGCAGGCGGTCCGCCATCCAAAGGATGCGGGATCCCTTGTCCGTCCAGACTCCGGCGGACAGGCCGTACGGGGTGTTGTTGGCCTTGGCGACCGCCTCGTCGGGCGTGCGGAATGTCAGCACCGACAGCACCGGTCCGAAGATCTCCTCCTGGGCGATGCGGTGGGACTGGCTGACCCCGGTGAAGATCGTGGGCGCGAACCAGAACCCCCGGTCGGGGAGCTCGCACGGCGGCGACCACCGCTGCGCACCCTCGGCCTCGCCGACGTCGGACAGAGCGCGGATCTTGGCGAGCTGCTCGGCCGAGTTGATCGCCCCGATGTCCGTGTTCTTGTCCAGCGGGTCGCCGACCCGCAGGGTCGCCGTCCGGCGCTTCAGCCGGGCGAGCACGTCGTCGTACACGCTCTCCTGGACGAGCAGCCGCGAACCGGCACAGCAGACATGACCCTGGTTGAAGAAGATCCCGTT
>JBBJMF010000102.1:0-9546 GCA_037719575.1 Nocardioidaceae bacterium | reverse complement strand
CACCTTCTTGCCGTTGACCCGCCACGTCCCACTCCGGTGACTTGGCCGCCGACCGGCGTACTGGCCGCGGTTGATCGGAACGACCTGTGGACAACCGCCCCGGGCATAACGCGATTCGGGCAGGGTCCTCCGATGATGCTCACTACTCAGCCTCCTGACGGCCCATTCACGTGGCCGATGATTCGAGACGCCGGCGTGACTCGCGAGCAGTTGACCGCCTGGGTCCTGAATCGCCAGGCACGACGCGTCCTGCAAGGCGTGTACGTCCGCAGCGAAGCTCCCGACGACCCCCTTGCCCGCGCCCGCGCGGCTGCGCTCGTGATGAGACCGTTCGCCATCGTCTGCGACCGTTCCGCGGCGTGGATTCATGGCGTCGACACGTTCGAGTTTCGCGAGCTTGAGATCTTACCGCCGCTCGAGACGTGGGTGCTGCGCGACTACTCGCGAATTCGTCGGAGGGACTGCTCAGGCGGACAACGGGACCTTGCCCGCGACGACATCATGACGATCGGTGAGGTGCGGCTCACCACGCCGTTACGGACTGCACTCGACTTGGGATGCTGGTTGAGCCGTCGCGAGGCCCTGGCGGCACTCGATGGATTCAGGCGCGTCCACGGCCTCACCCGCCGGGACTTCCAGCAAGAACTATCTCGCTACCGGCGCCGTCGCGGTGTGGTCCAGCTCCGGCAGCTGGTCCCGTTGGCGGACGGGCGCTCCGAGTCCCCAGGGGAGTCATGGACCCGGCTCTGCATCGTCGATGACGGCCTGCCCTGCCCCACTCCCCAGTACTGGGTGGTTCACCGAGGAGTGCCGATCTATCGGCTCGACTTGGCGTACCCGGCATGCAAGGTGGTGATCGAGTACGACGGCTCGGAACATCACGACTCTCTCGACCAGCAGGAGCATGACGCGAAGCGCCGCGAGTGGCTGAGGCGACACGGGTGGACGGTGATCGTGGTGCGCAAAGACTCTTTTGCGGGCGATGCGCGGGCAGCGTGGTTGAGCGAACTCCGCCACGCCCTGTCTGTCCGCGGCCGTAAAGCCCGGTGAGCGTGGTCAACCCAACAAGCCGGCAGGTCAACGGCAAGAAGGTGGCAGGTCAACGGCAAGAAGGTGGCAGGTCAACGGGAGGGTCAGTCGCCGAGCTCGGCGCGGCGACGGGAGACGTACTCCTCGAGCTCGGCCCGGATCGCGTCGTCGAGCGGTGGCGGCTCGAAGGCCTCGAGCTTCGCGCGGTAGATCTTGGTTGCCCGGGCGGTCGTATCGAGGCTGCCGCCGCGCATCCACCGCTCGTAGTTGTCGGACGAGGAGAGGAACGGCCGATAGAAGCAGGTGCGGAATCGCTCCATCGTGTGCATCGCACCCAGGAAGTGACCACCATGGCCGACCTCGACGTGGGCGTCGAACGCCAGCGACTCGTCGTTGATCTCCAGCGGCGTGAACTCGACCTGCAGCATCTCCAACAGCTGTACGTCGACGATGAACTTCTCGAAGCCGGCGACCAGTCCGCCCTCGAGCCAGCCGGCCGAGTGCATCACCCAGTTCGTGCCCGCCAGGAACGTCGGGAGCATCGTCATCGCCGCCTCGTACCCGGCCTGCGCATCGGAGACCTGGCTCGACGTCAGCCCGCCGCCGGAGCGGAAGGGAAGCCCGAAGTGTCGCGCGATCTGGCCCGTGCAGAACAGGCCGATCGCCGACTCAGGGGTGCCGAACGTCGGCGAGCCCGACTGCATGTCGATGTTGGACAGGAACGACCCGAAGATGACGGGCGCGCCCGGCCGGATGAGCTGCGCCAGCGCGATTCCGGACAGTGCCTCGGCGATCTGCTGCACCAGCGCAGCCGGGATCGTGACGGGTGACATCGCGCCCATCAAGATGAACGGCGTCAGTACGACGGGCTGCGCCGCCCCTGCGTACTCGAAGAGCGCGTCGAGCATCCGGTCGTCCCAGCGCAGCGGCGAGTTGCAGTTGATCAGCGAGATCGACACCGGGGTCTTCTCGATCACGTCGCGGCCACCGAACAAGATCGCCCCCATCGCGATCGTGTCGGCGGCATTCACCCCTGAGACGACGTTGCCCATGTAGACCTTGTCGGTCAAGGTCTGCAGGGCGAGCGTCATGTCGAGGTGACGCGAGTCGAGCGGAGTGTCGTTGGGCTCGCATACGACACCACCGGCGGAGTCCATCACGTCGTACGACTGCGCCAGCCGAGTGAAGTTGCGGAAGTCCTCCATCGTCGCGTCGCGGCGGACGTCGGCCTCCCGCACGAAGGGCGGCCCATACACCGCCCCGAACGCCATCGAGTTGCCACCGATGTGGATCGAGTTGGCCGGGTTGCGCGCCGCGACGTCGAACTCCCTGGGCGCCTGGGCCACCTGGGCGAGCACGAACTCGGGGTCGAGGAACACGGTGTTGGCCTCGACCCGTTGACCCGCCTGACGAAACAGCTCCAGCGCGCGCTCCGACATGAACTCGACACCGATCTCGGTGACGATCCGGCGCCAGCCGGCGTCCAGCTTGGCCAGGGCGTCCTCGGAGAGCACCTCGTAACGCGGCATCGTGTTGGTGAACATCAGGCGTCGCGACCTTCCTGCCGACGCACGCGACTGATCCGCGCGCTCAGACATCTAATCATGATGTGGAACTCCGATTCCATATTGTGGTTTCATTGCCTAGAGCCCCCTCTGGACCGGACCAGGTCCGTCGCAGCCTAGGAGTCTTCCCCCATGCCCGCCAGCGGCACCCAAGCCATCGACCGAGCAGCCGAGCTGCTGTCGCGCGTGGTGCTCGCCGACGAGGCACCGTACTTCGGTGATCTGGTGCACGACACCGGGCTCGCGAAGTCGACCGCCTCGAGGCTCCTGCAGGCGCTGGAGCGGCATCGTCTCGTGCACCGCGTCGCCGACGGCGGCTACGAGGCGGGACCGCTGTTTGCCCTCTACGCGACCCGCCATGAACCGAACACCGAACTGATCCGAGTCGCTCGGCCTGTGCTGGAAGCGCTCAGCGAGGCCACCGGCGAAACCGTCAACCTGGCGATGGTCCGCGGTCACACCGTGGTCCAGGTGGCGCAGATCGACTCGACCTTCCTGCTGGGCACCACGAACTGGGTCGATGTCGACGTCCCCGCCCACTGCTCGGCACTCGGGAAGGTCTTCTACGCCGCAGGCGTCATCGCGGTTCCCGACGGCGCGATGGAGCGGCGTACCCCCCGCACCATCACCGACCCCGACACCTTCGCCCGGAGCCTCGGCCACGTCCGCTCCCAGGGGTACGCCGAGGCGCTCGGCGAGCTCGAGACCGGCCTCGACGCCGTCGCCGCACCGGTGCGCGACCGCACCGGGAGCGTCGTCGCGGCGCTCGGTATCTCCGGACCGAGCAACCGGTTCAGTGCAGCGCGGCCGCGGCTGGGCGCGCTGCTGAAGTCCCACGCCGAGGAACTCTCCGACATCCTCGGGCACGAGAAGCGAAAGGACGGCGCCGCATGACGCCCGAAGAGCTGCTACAGACCATCTACGACGAGACGTTGGTGGGGAACGCCCCGGCTGTGCTCGCCCTGACTCAGCAGGGCCTCGACCTCGGCATGACGCCGGAGACGCTGCTCTTCGACTCGCTGATCCCGTCGCTGGAGGAGGTCGGCGCCCGCTTCGAGCGCGGTGACTTCTTCGTACCCGAGATGCTGATCGCCGGCCGGGCGATGGCCGGTGCCCTCGGGCTGCTCCGACCGCTGCTCGCCGAGACCGGCGTCCAGACCATGGGCACGTTCGTGATGGGCACCGTCAAGGGCGACGTCCACGACATCGGCAAGAACCTCGTCAACATCATGCTCGAGGGCGCCGGCTTCCACGTCATCGACCTCGGCGTACAGGTGCCGCCGGAGAAGTTCGTCGAAGCGATCAACGAGCACAAGCCCGACATCGTCGGCTTCTCGGCGTTCCTGACCACGACGATGCCGATGTTCAAGGCGAACATGAACGCGCTCGAGAAGGCCGGCATCCGTGACTCCGTCGTGGTGATGGTGGGCGGCGCCCCCGTCACGCAGGAGTACGCCGACGCGGTCGGGGCGGACGCCTACGCCCCCGACGCGTCGCAGACGGTGCGGAAGGCCAAGGAGCTGCTCAAGCTCAAGCGAGCCAGGGTCACCGCCTGACCACTACCGCTGACCTCCGGGGTCCGAGTCCCAACCGCCGCAGCCGAGGAAACGCATGCACACAGTCTTGAGCTCCGCCACCAACACCGTCACCATCGGCCACGACCGGCCGTTCTGCATCATCGGCGAGCGGATCAACCCCACCGGCCGCCGCATCTTCCAAGAGCAGCTGCGGGCGGGGGACCTGTCAGCGATCGAGAGGGACGTCGCGGCGCAGGTCGCCCAAGGGGCGATGGTGCTCGACGTCAACATGGGGGTGCCGCTCACCGACGAGCCCGAACTGCTGAAGAACGCAATCAAGCTCGTGCAACGCCTCACCGACCTGCCGATCTGCATCGACTCTTCGGTCGTCGAGGCGCTGGAGGCGGGGCTGAGCGTCTACGAGGGCCGTGCGCTGGTCAACTCGATCACGGCCGAGGACGACCGGATGGCCGAGATCCTTCCGCTGGTGAAGCGCTACGGAGCCGCGGTGATCGCACTTCCCAATGACCACGACGAGATCCCGATGGAGGCCGACAAGCGGTTGTTGCTGACGAAGAAGATCCTCGACACCGCCGTCGACCGCTACGGCCTCGCGATCGAGGACATCGTGATAGACCCGCTGGCCATGCCGATCGGCGCCGACCCGACCATCGTGAACGTCGCGTACGAGACCATCCAACGCATCCGCGACGAGTTCGGCGTCAACATGACGCTGGGAGCGTCCAACGTGTCATTCGGTATGCCGGCGCGCCACGCGATCGGCGCGGCCTTCCTCCCGATGGCGATGACCGTGGGTCTGACCAGCGCCATCATGGACGCCCGCACGCCACAGCTCGTCGAGGCGGTCAAGGCCGCGGATCTCCTGCTCGGTCACGACGAGTGGGGCATGAGCTGGATCGCAGCCCACCGGGCCAAGCAGGCGGCCGCGCAGGCCGCCGACGGCGAAGGCTCGCAGAGCAAGGGCAAGGCAGCGACGAGGTGAGCATAGGTGGCGAGAGCCCGCAGCTGCACCCCGACGAGCTGAGGCGCGAAGGCCTGATCGTCCCGCCGGCCGGCCGAAGCGACGGCAGCAGCGCGGTGCACGACGGCACGGGCCGCATCCGCCTCCACTTCCAGCCCGCCGAGCGCGAGGTCCGGGTTCCGCCCGGTGTCAGCGTCTTCGACGCGGCCAGCTGGAACGGCATCGCGATCGACTCGACCTGCGGAGGTCACGGCACCTGCAAGAAGTGCAAGGTGCAGATCGTCGAAGGCTCGGTGCCGGTCCAGCGGCTCGACGTACGCAGCTTCACCGGCGACCAGCTGCAGGACGGGTGGCGGCTGGCCTGCCTCGCCCAGGCCACGCGTGACCTCACGATCGACGTGCCGCCGATGCTCACCCGGCCGAAGGCTGCGACCGTCGGGGTGGGACGCCAGGTGATCCTGCGGCCGGCTATCCAGAAGCGGTACGTCGAGCTGACCGAGCCGACGTTGGCCGACCAGACCACCGACCTCGCCCGGTTGTTGGCAGCGATCGACGACCTCGAGCTGCGGGTAGACCTGCACGCACTGCGACGGCTGCCCGCCGTCGCCCGGCGCAGCGACTTCAAGCTGACCGCCGTCATCGTCGACGACGTGCTCATCGACGTCGAAGACGGCGATACGACCGAGCGCCGCTACGCGATGGCCTTCGACCTGGGCACGACGACCGTGGTGGCGACCCTGCTCGACACCGCGACCGGCACACCCGCGGCAGTCGCGTCCATGCTCAACAAGCAGCAGCCGTTCGGTGGTGACGTGATCACCCGGATCAGTGCGACGATGATGGATCCGGACGCGCTCGATCGGTTGCGCCAGCTGGCCCACGACACGCTCGACGAGTTGGCGCGCGACGTGTGCGCAGAGGCGGCGGTCGATCCGGAGGACGTCTACGAGATCGCGCTCGCAGGCAACGCCACGATGACGGCGCTGGCGCTCGGCATCGACCCCGAGCCGCTGGGTGTGGCGCCGTTCGTGATGTCGTCGGCGACCATGCCGGAGCTGCTCGCCGCCGACCTCGGAGTACGCGTGCATCCCCGAGCCCGCGCCGTCGTGCTCCCGGCGCTCGGCGCGTACGTCGGCGGCGACATCATCGCCGGCATGCTGGCCTCCGGGATGGACCGGGACAAGCGACTGCGGCTCTTCATCGACGTGGGAACCAACTGTGAGATCGTCCTCGGCGACGGTGAGCGGATCGTCTCCACCGCTGCGCCGGCCGGGCCGGCGTTCGAGGGTGGCGCGATCAGGTGCGGCATGCGTGCCGCCGACGGGGCGATCGAGGTCGTCAAGGTCACTGACGACACCGTCACCTGCCAGGTCATCGGCGACGTGGCCGCGCAGGGCCTGTGCGGTTCGGGGCTGGTGGACGCGGTCGCGGAGCTGGTGCGGGTGGGGCTGCTCGACGCGAGTGGACGCTTCGTGCCCGCGGAAGTCGCTGCGGCGGTTCACCCCGGTCTGGCTGACCGGCTCGGCGAGATCAACGGTGAGCGCGTGTTCGCGCTCGCCTGGCACCCCGACGGCGCCCAGCAGCTGACGGACTCCGTGTATCTCAGCCAGCGCGACGTCCGCGAGCTCCAGTTCGCCAAGGCCGCCATCTCGACCGGGTGGACGCTGCTGCTCGAGGAGCTCGGTGCCGAGCCCGGCGACGTACAACAGGTGCTGCTTGCGGGATCCTTCGGCACCTACCTGTCTCCGGCCAGCGCGGTCCGCATCGGGCTGGTGCCGAAGCTCCCTGTGCTGCGGATCGTCAGCGCCGGCAACGTGGCCGGCGAAGGCGCGAAGATGACCCTGCTCAGCGTGCAGGAGCGCCGCGGCGCGCACACGTTGCTCGAGGAGGTGCGGTATGTCGAGCTCTCCGACCGGCCCGACTTCAACGACCAGTTCATCGTCCAGCTCGCCTTCCCCGGCTGAGCAGGCGCACGCCGTGCTCGCAGCCGTGCCGGGCCTGAGCCCGACGGCGGAGCCGTCAGCGGGCCGCAACGCAGCCGCCGCAGCCCTGATCGCGTGCGGCGCGATCGCCCAACCCTGCAACGAGATCGTGCAGCGCCGCGGCTGGTCGGTCGACGTTCATCCGCTGCCCCCCTTGTTGCACAACCGGCCCGACCGGATCGCTGACGAAGTCGAGCAGCTCGCGGTGCAGCTGGCCAGCCGTTACGAGCAGGTGGCCGTCGCCTACGCCGACTGCGGCACCTACGGCGCGCTCGACGATGTGTGCGGCCGGCTGTCGCTGCACCGGCTGAGCGGACTCCACTGCTACGACGTGTACGCCGGGGCGGAGCGGCTGCAGAGCTTCTTCGACGAGCAACCAGGCACCTACGTGCTCACCGACTTCTTGGCGCGTTCGTTCGCGCGGACGGTCGTCGCCGAGCTCGGGTTGGACCGTCACCCCGACCTGCGCGACACGTACTTCGGGCACTACACCCGGATGGTCTGGTTGGCCCAGCGCCCTGACGCGGAGACGCGGGAGCTGGCCGAGTGCGCCGCGGCGACGATCGGTCTCCCGCTCACCGTCGTCGAGACCGGGACCGGAGGGCTCGAGCGCGAGCTGGAGCGGTTGCTGACATGAGCCGGTTGCGTCCCGCGGTGGCGGTCAGCCGCGCGGCTCCCGAGCCGCCGGCCGAAGCATGTCCTGACGCCAGGCCTCCGTCTCGGCCACCTGGTTGAAGGTGAAGAGGTGCAGACCACTTACCTGGAGGCCGGGGTCGCCCAGTACCGGCGCCGTCTGCCGGAGGAACCGCTCCGGACTGAAGCCGCCGGGAGCGGCGAGCCGTGCGAAGACGCTCGCATGGGACTTCAGGAACCGCATCGACTGACCGACCCCGACCTTCGTGGCCATGCCAACAAGCTTGGTGCGTTCGACGGGCCCTGGCAGGCCTATCAGCACCGGCAGCGTGATGCCGCGACGACGCATCCGGCGCAGCCAGCTGCCGATCGCCTCGGGATCAAAGCACAGGTTGCTGACCACATAGGTGCCGTGCTGACGCTTGTCCCACATCGACTGGATGGTGACGTCGTCCTCGATCGCCGGGTGGCTCTCGGGGTAGCCGGTGATACCGACCTCGGCGAACGGCCGACCTAGCTCGGTGAGGTGCTCGAGCATGGCGAGCGACCCGACGTACGCTCCGGCGGGAGGATCTGCATCCCCCGCCGGACAGAACACGTCAGTGATCCCGACACCCACCAGCCGGTCGGCGATCTCGGTCAGCTCGGCCTTCCCGGAGATCATCCGCGCCGCGAGATGAGGTACGACCTGATAGCCGTGCCCCACCAGGCGCGAGGTGAGCTCGAGCGTCGCCTCGATGCCCTTGGCGGGACTTGCGGTGACCGTGATCGTGACGTCGAGCGGCACCGCCTCCAGCACCGTTGCTTCCACCCTCGAGGTGGGCAGCACTTCGTAGCGGGCCGCCCGCAACGCCCGCTGGACCACCGCGGGAACCACCGTCTTGTTGCGCAATGGTCAACTCATCTCGTCCTACGCACCAGGCACTGACGCGCCATCGTAGACCGTGCCGGCAGCCGCTGGGAATGACCGGAGCGGCGGCGCCGGCCGCCGGCCCACCCGGCCCCGTCCACCCGCTATCAGGCCGGTGCGGGCGGGATCGCCGCGGCGAGGACGATCAAGCCCGAGCAGCAGATCGCCAGCGCCGTGAGGTCGACGTACCGGCGCCGCACCCGGAGCATGCCGGCGCGTTCCTCGGGCAGCACGGCACGCGCCACGAAGGCCAGCCCGAAGGCGCAACCCATTACGGTGGTCCCCGTGCGCCAGGCGCCGAACGCCACGACGCCGAGGCCGACGAAAAGCACGCCAAGCACGACCAGGTAGATGATCCCGCCCGTCGTGGACGGCTTCTTCAGCCAGTTCACCGCAGCCCGGCCGCGCGTTCGGCGGCCTCGACGACGTTGGTGAGCAGCAGTGCCCGGGTCATCGGTCCGACACCGCCCGGCATCGGCGCGATGTGACCGGCGACCTCACGCACTTCAGGTGCGACATCTCCGACGAGCCCGGCCTCGGTGCGAGACGTCCCGACGTCGAGGACGACGGCGCCGGGGCGGACCATCTCCTCGGTGATCAGTCCGGCAACCCCGGCTGCGGCCACGACGATATCCGCGCGTTGCACGTGGGCAGTGAGGTCCGTCGTGGCGGTGTGGCACAACGTCACGGTGCAGTTCTCCGTACGCCGGGTCAGCAACAGACCGAGCGGCCGGCCGACGGTGACGCCCCGCCCGACGACGCACACCTCAGCGCCTTCGAGCTTCACGTCGTGCGCGCGCAGCAGCTCGACGATCGCGCGCGGCGTGCACGGCAACGGCCCCTCCGCCATCAGCACGAGGCGCCCCAGATTCATCGGGTGGAGCCCGTCGGCGTCCTTGTCAGGGTCGACGAGCTCGAGGGCGCGCTG